>NZ_JBQCWU010000011.1:0-64424 GCF_051957095.1 Neisseria sp. P0020.S003
CCGCTACAGCTTTATCGTCTGCTGCTTTCGCTGCATCTTTAGCTTCGCCTGCTTTCGCTAATGCATCTGCTGCATCTGTTGCCGCTTTACCGGCTTTAGTATCAGCTGCTACCGCTTTAGCATCTGCTGCTTCCGCTTTCGCTACCGCACCATCAGCTTTGGTATCTGCTGCTACTGCTTTGTCGTCCGCTGCTTTCGCTGCGTCTGCTGCCGCTACAGCTTTATCGTCTGCTGCTTTCGCTGCATCTTTAGCTTCGCCTGCTTTCGCTAATGCATCTGCTGCATCTGTTGCCGCTTTACCGGCTTTAGCATCTGCTGCTTCCGCTTTCGCTACCGCACCATCAGCTTTGGTATCTGCTTGACTTGCTAAATTGTAAGCATCGTCTGCACGGCCTTTAGCTTCACCCGCTTTGGTATCTGCCGCTACTGCTTTAGCATCTGCCGCTTCAGCTTTCGCTACCGCACCATCAGCTTTGGTATCTGCTTGACTTGCTAAATTGTAAGCATCGTCTGCACGGCCTTTAGCTTCACCCGCTTTGGTGTCTGCTGCCGCTGCCGCTTGTGCTGCTTCGCCTGCTTTCGTTAAAGCTTGACCCGCTTTAGTGTCTGCCGCAGCTGCCGCTGTCTTAGCTTGACCCGCTTTAGTGTCTGCCGCAGCTGCCGCTGTCTTAGCTTCACCTGCTTTCGTTAAAGCTTGACCTGCATCGTTCTTCGCTGCTGCTGCGTCTGATTTCGCTTTTGTCGCATCTGCTTGTGCTGATACAGCTTTAGCGTCTGCTGCATTCGCTTTATTTAATGCGTTATTGGCTGCTGTATTTGCTGTAGTTGCTAAGCCATGCGCTGCGTCTGCGCGTGCTTGTGCTGTATTCGCTTTGTTTAATGCGTTATTGGCTGTTGTATTTGCCGTAGTTGCTAAGCTATGCGCTGCATCTGCGCGTGCTTGTGCTGCAACCGCTTTATCATCTGCCGCCTTCGCTGCTTTCGCCGCTTCAACTGCTTTAAAGTACGCGTTACCCGCCGACTGCCCAACAGCGTATAACTGAGAACCATTCACTGCATCGGTAGAATTTGCATCATAGTACCCTGGAGCCACATGTTGAATTCGACGAGTATTCGTTGCATTACCAACCGTAACAGCCCCCGAAACACCACTACCACCCGCAAATTTGGCTCGTGTGCCATCGTGTATTAACTGCTCAAGGTAATCAGAAGTCCCTGCAGTACGCCCCTCCGTTTTAATATTTATAGCTACCTTTTCACCAACACCTTTCGCTTCAACTTCTGAACCATCGCCCAAATATACAGAGTTATTGACATTCGCGGTAATGCCGCTGCCCAATACCTGAGTGTTCGAAGCTGTTACAGTATTTCTGTTACCCACAACTTGAGTATCAGCAACATTGCCGCTGGTGTTAATATCACGCCCCATTAATGTCGCATTAGTCAAACGACCGGTTATAGTGGCGTTATTCACTGTAAGAACCGAATCATTTACCGTAGCTCCGTTAAAGGTAGTGTTATAACCTTGTGTTAACGTGTTTGAAATTGCTGAATTGCTTGATTTGATATTCTGACCGAAGGTTGGAGCACCACTAAGATTAGAATTATGAAGTGCAATTCCTTGACCAAATAATGGGTTAGATGTTGATGAGGCTGTTACATTGATATCTTGACCAACATAGTTAACCTTCTCTGTATTTACAGTTGCACCTGTGCTATCAAAGTTGATATTGTTACCAACTAAAGCCCCTCCAAGAGCGTTGTTTTGTCTAGTTACGCTAATCGTAGTACCGGAAACCAACATCTCATTGATATCTCCAGTAGAATTGATATTAATATTGGTACCGGTAATACTTGAACGATTCAACACAGCACGCTTAGCAGAGCTATTAAGGTTTACAGTAATGCCATGACCATTCACTGCACTATCCTTAGCTTTAATGCCTCTAAAAACAAAATTAGAGGCAGTCATCATAGAGTTAGATTGCTCCTCTGACAAATGTTTAATGTTATTACCCATAAGAGTAGCTTGATTAAGACCGTCCACTTTATTATTTGTGAGGCCACCAAAGTAGATATCACTACCAATAACTTGTGACTTTACATACTGACTTTGTTTTTTGCCTCTCGGTTTATCCTGGTTATATCTATCATCAATAGATTTCCCCAAAAACACAGATTGCGGAGCAATACCGTGATCAATATTAATGCCGTTACCAAGAGCCATAGCAACCGTACCATTAAGCCTAGAGGACTCCCCAATAACAACAGTAGAACGCCCTCCCGCATAAGTGTCATTGCCCAAAGCAAGCAATGCATTAGGTTCTTGGCCTTGAGCTTTCTCTCTCGTCCCTTGCTGAGCGACAACAGCTGTCTCATGCTTGTCAGCGGCTTGAGCCGTTTGACTTAAACTGAATAAGGTTACCGCAACGCCACCAATCACCATGGCATTTGCAGCCGCTTTACCTAAGCTATACAGTGTAAAAGAGGTACTTCCTTCTTCCTCCACCACCGTACTTTGCTTAGCATTTTTGCCTGAAGAAGAGGCTTTTACATGCCCCTTGGCAAGTTCAGATACGGCAACCCAAGCCTCCTGGGCCGCATTCCAAACAATCTTGTATATTTTATTCATAACAGTGAATCTCCTTACTGTATATACATTTATCTAACCTAAGTGCGCTGCTCATTTAAGAAAATGCTAAAAACACACTTTAATAAATAAACAATCACACCAATCTGATACTTTTATACTTTTTTGCAATTCCCGTGCGGACAATTAAATGTGCACAAAAGTTTCACAAAAAAGTAACTTATTCTATACTCTTTTCTCACTCAAAGATAGGTGTAGAAATCAACAGTGTTGTTTACACTTTTGGCTTGGCAGGGTAATCATAGACAAGCAGAAAGGTTGATAATGTAATGGGAAATAAAATCTACTTTAGCCAAATTCAGGCTAAAATCGACCGCTTGCAGCGTGAACGAACACAGGTACTAGAACATCTTGAATTAGTTGAACGAAAAATCAAAAAACTCAACGATGCTCTTGAAGTGATGGAAGATGAAGCCTTAACCGATGAATACGATACTGAGGTTTATTCATATCGAACCTACAAACATAGATTCCGTGGGAAATTAAGACCAATGGTCTTAGCGGTACTTAAAGCTCAACCTGACCATTATTTCACGGTCAATGAAATTACTGAGATTGTCTTAATAAAAGACAGACAAGACCCTATCGTTCGTCCGAAGCATATGGTTTCGGTGCGTGGCGCGTTAAAACATTGGCTGACAAAAGGCGTAGTAGAACGACTAGAAAGAGGCGTAACCGATGTCAAATGGCGACTGAAACAAAAATAGCGGTATTTCTACCGCTATTTTAATGGCTTTAACCGCCAAAACTTCAATCCACTTTCAACGATTCCTCTTTTACGCAATTTAACCAGTATTCGATTGACTGTCTTATAGTGCTTATCGCCCATATCAACAAATTGTGGTTTTCCCAACAATGCTAAGCTCTTTTCAGCAATCTCCCCACAAAACATCCAATCAGGATTTTCACGTAAGACTTGAGCGACTAATCGCATCGTAATCAAGGGCTGCGGTTTTGGTTCTTTCGGTATATAAGGTTGAGCTAATGCGTTAATCTCTTGTGACAAACACTGCATTTGCACCGTCAGCTCATCTTGCTTTTCTTTTAGCTTTAACAGGCGTTCCACTAACTCGTATTTCAGCAACTTTTGCGCCATAATAAAAATCCCTATCGAGTTAAAATTTCAATAGGGATTTTAAGGTTTTTAATCGGTTAAATCTTTGTGCAACTGCTACATAATACCGTAAAAAACCGAAAATAATAGGCAAGAATAACGATGTAGTATAGAATTGAGTACCTATACTAAATCAATAAAGGACGTTTCAGACGGCCTTTTTCTTTGTCCGCTACTTTCACGGTAAACCAAAATGATTCATTTCAATCTGAAAAAAACAGCATTTATTTTAAGCACAGCACTTTTATCTACCGCTGTCCAAGCTTCCGGTTACCACTTCGGCACACAATCCGTTAACGCACAAGGCACGGCCAACGCCGCCGCCGCCGAAGCCGCCGATGCCTCAACCATTTTCTACAATCCAGCCGGTTTGAGCAAAATCGACAGCAGCCAAATTTCCGTCAACGCCAATATCGTTTTCCCAAGCATTCATTATGAAGCGGAATCTGCGAAACACTTCCGCACAGGTGCCGATGTCAGCGGCTCGACCAGCGGCAAAATTACCGAAACCACTATTGCTCCGCACGTCTATGGCGCGTACAAAGCCAGCGACGATGTGACTTTGGGTTTGGGCGTGTACGTTCCTTTCGGTTCCGCAACAGAATACGAAAAAGATTCCGTATTGCGCCACAACATCAACAAACTGGGTTTGACCACCATCGCCATCGAGCCGGTAGTCGCGTGGAAACTGAATGAGCAGCACGCTATCGGTGCCGGTTTGATTGCCCAATATTCCAAAGCCGAATTGCGCAAATACTCCGACTGGGATGCTTCCGGCGCCATCAGCCAGTTGGCCAGCGGCTTGGCTTCCCGTCAAGCAGGCCGTCCCGTTGCTGTCGATGCAACCGGCAAAGCTGATGGTCATGCCGATGTAAAAGGCCACGATTGGGGCTTCGGCTACCAACTGGCGTGGATGTGGGACATCAACGAGCGCGCACGCGTGGGTGTGAACTATCGTTCCAAAGTATCGCATACGTTGAAAGGCACTGCCGATTGGGAAGCGGACGGCGCATATGCAAAACGCGCTTGGGATTTGGGTGCAATGGCTGCACGCGGTTATGTGCCGAACGAAAAAGCCAGCGTAAAAATCGTCACGCCTGAGTCTTTATCCGTTCACGGCATGTACCGCGCTACCGACAAAACCAACCTGTTCGGTGATGTGACTTGGACGCGCCACAGCCGCTTCAACAAAGCCGAGCTGGTGTTTGAAAACACCAAAAAAGTCGTCAACGGCCAATCTGACCGTACCGTCATCACGCCTAACTGGCGCAACACTTATAAAGTTGCATTCGGCGGCTCTTACCAAGTTACCGAACCATTGCAACTGCGTGCCGGTATCGCTTTCGACAAATCACCGGTTAAAAGTGCCGAAGACCGTATGAACAGCCTGCCTGACGGCAACCGTATCTGGTTCTCCGTTGGCGCTAAATATCAACTGGGTAAAAACCATGTTATCGATGCGGCGTACAGCCATATCCACATCAATGACACGGTTTACCGCACAGGCAAAGCCAGCGGCAACGACGTAGACAGCCGCGGCGCATCCTCTGCCCGCTTCAAAAACAAAGCGGACATCTTGGGCTTGCAATATACTTACAAATTCAAATAATCGGATTTGAGTTGTGGATAAAAAGGCCGTCTGAAGATTTCAGACGGCCTTTTTGATTGGAAGGAACAGATGGAACAATCCACAGGCAATAAATGGCGTGTTAGGGTTTCTATATTGCTGATTGGAATGGCAGAACGGCAAGACAATAGAAAAGGGGATAGCTGATAAATAGCTGAAGACATGGGATATTGTTTGCGCTTTAAAACGGCGTGTTACAGATTTTATTTATTTTGATGGGCAACAATCAAAAGGCCGTCTGAAAAACAGGTTTTCAGACGGCCTTTATTTGCCGGATGGCGGCTAAGAAAGCTCAATCAGCTGCGGACTTCCAGTTCGATTTCTCTTTCTTGTTCGTCTTCAGCCGGCTTGTCCATGGTTTTTTCATCGGCCATATTGTCCAAATCACGGCCGGGTTCGGAGGCGGTATCGCCGATGGAAACGCTGTTCAGGCTTTCCAAAATAATGGCGGATGCCAGATGGTCGGATGTGCGGTACACCATTGCCAAACCGATTTCTTCCGCCGGAATGGAAACCAATTCAACCGTATCTTTGTCTTTCGGCTTGCGAATCAGGTTGTTGGACAGATTCACACGGACTTGGCGGCCGCGTTTGTAGAGGCTGACCACAGTGCCTTTGTCCAAGCCGTCGAGTTCGCCTTTGTCCAAAGTAATGGTTTGGAACTGGCCGGCTTCGCCCACGCCGTCGAAGATGGAAACGACTTTGGCCTGAATCGGACGGGCAGGGGCGTGAGGCATAACATTGAAGCTGTCGAGGCCTTCGGGCAGTTTCAGCAGATAGTCGTCTTTGCGGATTTCGGAAACGGCTTCTTCGATAACCAAAGGTTGCGCGGATTGGGTGCGCAGCTTCATGGCTTTGTTGACTTGGGTGTAATACTCGTTGCTTTTGAGTTTTTCGTCAGAAGCGCCGGTGCGGTTTTCCAAGGCGGAGTCGGTGTAAGGCAGCGTGTTGGCGATGCCGCTGAACACAACTTCTTGGCCGAGAAATTTGCCGGTTTCCGGGTCGGTGATGTTTTTATTGACGCGGTAGGTCAGGTAGCGGCCGGGTTCGGTCAGGCCGTATGCGTACACGCGGTTGCCTTGGGTGTAGAGGACGCGGTTGTCGGGGCCGGCAATCAGGCGCGGCGCGTTGGCGGTTTCTTCCGGAGCGATAATCTGCGGATGTTTCATGAACATGCGGTAGAGGTTGACATTGACGGTCGGAATGCCGTAGCCGGAAGTTTCGCGTACGCGCGGATGCAGTTTGATCACGGGAATGCCGTCTGAACGGGTTTGGGCATGTTCAAAACCCAGTCGCGGCTGACCGTTGATGTAGCGTAAAACCAACACCTGACCCGGATAGATCAGATGCGGATTGCGGATGGCGTTGCGGTTGGCGCCCCAAAGGCGGTTCCATTGCCATGGGCTGTACAGATATTTGCCGGAAATACCCCACAAGGTATCGCCGTTTTTAACGACGTAGCGTTGTGGCGCATTGGGGCGGATTTTTAAAGAAGCTGCCTGAGTGTGGGCAGAAATAGCCATGCCTGCCATGCAAAGCAGGGTTATAATACGTTGTTGCATAACCGTTCCCCTTGAAATCGATTCGGTTTGTCTTCAGATGATAAACAGAGAAGGCTGGAGTTTGCGAAACTGCCGCCCATTCATCAATACGATAACGAACGGCCTCCGTCACGCTATCTTAACATTTTTCGGCGTTATTTTAGCATTGAATGTTGCTGTCATGACAGGAGATTGTGGCGGCGGAAACCGAATCTGTATGAAAATCACACATCAGCTTTATAAAACGAGAATATTATGGCTTTACTGAACATCCTCCAATACCCCGACGAGCGTTTGCACACGGTCGCCAAACCTGTTGAAAAAATCGACGAGCGCATCCAGACATTGGTTGCCGATATGTTTGAAACCATGTACGAAGCACGCGGTATCGGCTTGGCGGCCACTCAGGTCGACGTACACGAGCGCATCGTCGTGATGGATTTAACCGAAGACCGCAGCGAGCCGCGCGTGTTCATTAATCCTGTCATTGTCGAAAAAGATGGCGAGACAACTTACGAAGAAGGCTGTCTGTCCGTACCGGGCATTTACGATACTGTAACCCGTGCCGAGCGCGTCAAAGTTGAAGCCTTGAACGAAAAAGGAGAGAAATTCACGCTGGAAGCAGACGGCCTGCTGGCAATCTGCGTGCAGCACGAATTGGACCACCTGATGGGCATCGTGTTTGTCGAACACCTGTCGCAGCTGAAACAAGGCCGCATCAAAACCAAACTGAAAAAACGTCAGAAACACGCCATCTGACCTACGCATCGCTTAAAGGCCGTCTGAAAAGACAAAACAGAAGGCAGACTTCGGTTTTCAATCTTTCAGACGGCCTTTTCAACTGAAACGGTTTGCCCAACGCGCCCATTCAAACCATTTCCACAAGGACACAACATGAAAGTCATCTTTGCCGGTACGCCCGATTTTGCCGCCGCCGCCTTGAAAGCCATCGCTGCCGCAGGTTTTGAAATTCCGCTGGTGTTGACCCAGCCCGACCGCCCTAAAGGCCGCGGCATGCAGTTGACCGCATCGCCGGTCAAACAGGCTGCCTTGGAATTGGGTTTGACCGTGGCGCAGCCGGAAAAGTTGCGCAATAACGCCGAAGCCCTGCAAATGCTCAAAGATACAGGCGCGGATGTGATGGTGGTGGCTGCGTATGGCTTGATTTTGCCGCAGGATGTGTTGGATACGCCCAAACACGGCTGCCTCAATATCCACGCTTCACTGTTGCCCCGTTGGCGCGGCGCGGCACCGATTCAACGTGCGATTGAAGCCGGCGACACCGAAACCGGCGTGTGCATCATGCAGATGGACATCGGCTTGGATACCGGCGATGTGGTCAGCGAACACCGCTATGCCATCCAACCGACGGATACTGCAAACGAAGTACATGACGTGTTGATGGATTTGGGTGCGGAAGCAATTGTTGCCGACTTGCAGCGTCTGCAGGCGGAAGGCCGTCTGAACGCGGTTAAGCAGCCTGACGAAGGTGTTACCTACGCCCAGAAATTGAGCAAGGAAGAAGCGCGTATCGATTGGAACGAGTCCGCGCATATTATCGAACGCAAAATCCGCGCCTTTAACCCTGTTCCTGCCGCGTGGGTCGAGTATCAAGGCAAACCGATGAAAATCTGGCGAGCCGAAGTGGTGGCCAAACAGGGTAAGGCGGGCGAAGTATTGTCCTGCACTTCAGACGGCCTGCTGGTAGCGTGCGGTGAAAATGCGCTGAACATCACCGAATTGCAGCCTTCCGGCAGCAAACGTATGAGCATACAGGCATTTGCGGCAGGCCGGACGATTGAAGTTGGAACGGTTTTGTAACAGGCTGGAAACAAACGTAGAGGAAAGAAAACAATGGCTGTTTTTGAAGTGGTTGAGGGCGATATTACCCGATTGGCAGTCGATGCGATTGTCAATGCTGCCAATTCATCGCTGTTGGGCGGTGGCGGCGTAGACGGTGCGATACACCGCGCCGCGGGCAAAGAGCTGCTGGACGAGTGCCGCACTTTGGGCGGTTGCCGTACAGGCGAAGCCAAAATAACCAAAGGCTATCGTTTGCCTGCGCGTTTTGTCATCCACACGGTCGGGCCGGTATGGTTTGGCGGACAACAAAATGAAGAGGCCAAATTGGCACAATCCTACGCTAATTCCTTGCTGCTTGCTCAGAAACACGATCTTCACAGTATCGCCTTTCCGTGCATCAGCACCGGTGTGTACCGCTTCCCAGCCGAAGCCGCCGCGCGTATCGCTTTGGAGAGTTTGAAACAAACCCTGCCGCAATGTCCGTCAGTGGAAAAAATCATCTTTTGCTGTTTTTCCAAAACAGATGCCGAATATTACCGGGCATTGCTGGCAGCCGAACAGGCCGTCTGAAATCCGCCGAACACTTGAAATCAAATTATGAATCAGAAAGCAAAAATATGAGTATGTCCCTCGCCCAAAAACTGGCCGCCGACAGCGTTGCCGCGGTTGCCGAAGGGCGCAATCTTCAGGATGTTTTGGCGGAAATCCGCACGGCGCATCCACAGTTGACGGCGCAGGAAAACGGCGCGTTGCAGGATATTGCCTATGGTTGTCAGCGTTATTTGGGCAGTTTGAAGTATATGCTTGGTCAAATGCTGAAGAAGCCGATTGACAATCCGCAGCTAGAAAGCCTGCTTTTGGCGGCAATGTACCAACTGCATTACACGCGCAATGCGCCTCATGCCGTGGTCAATGAAGCGGTGGAAAGCATTGCCAAAATCGGCCGCGGCCAGTTCCGCTCGTTTGCCAATGCGATTTTGCGCCGCTTTTTGCGTGAACGCGACAAGCTCGTGGCTTCCTGCAAAAAAGACGATGTGGCGAAACACAACCTGCCGCTGTGGTGGGTGGCTTACTTGAGAAACCATTATCCGAAACATTGGCACAACATCACCACCGCGTTGCAATCGCATCCGCCGATGACTTTGCGCGTCAACCGCCGACACGGCAATGCCGAAAGCTATTTGGAAAAACTGGCTGCGGAAGGTATTCCGGCCAGAGCGTTGGACGAATACGCCGTGATGTTGGAAGAAGCCGTGCCGGTAAGCCGCCTGCCCGGTTTTTCAGACGGCCTGGTGTCGGTGCAGGATTTTGGTGCGCAACGTGCTGCCTATTTGTTGAACCCGAAAGACGGCGAACGTATTCTCGATGCCTGTGCGGCACCGGGCGGTAAGACGGGCCATATCTTGGAACTGGCAGATTGTCATGTTACCGCTTTGGATATAGACGAGGGCCGTCTGAACAGGGTGAAGAGCAATCTTGACCGTTTAGGCTTTCAAACGGCCTCTTTGGCTTGTGCCGATGCGCAGGACTTGACAGCGTGGTATGATGGCAAGGCCTTTGACGCTGTCTTGGCCGATGTGCCGTGTACCGCTTCGGGCGTGGCGCGGCGCAATCCCGACGTCAAATGGCTGCGCCGGCCGACCGATGCCGTCAAAACCGCACGCCAACAGGAAGCATTATTAGACGCGCTGTGGCAGACCCTGACGAAAAACGGCAGGATGTTGCTGGCTACCTGCTCGGTCTTTGTCGAAGAAAACGACGGTCAGTTGCAAAAATTCCTTAACCGCCATGCCGATGCCGAGTTGATTGAATCGCATGTGCTTTTACCGAACAAACATCAAGATGGCTTTTATTACGCGCTTATTAAAAAGCAGTAAAACGCTGATTGTACCGCTCTTGCTTGCCGTGTCGTTGAATGCGGCGGGCGAGGGCATCAGTGCGACCCGTGCCGAGGCAAAGCTGACCCATGCCGGACAGCTTTCCGTCAGCAGCCGTTTCCGCACCGACCTGCCCGATCAGCTTAAAGAAGCACTCAAACAGGGCGTCCCCCTGCATTTCAATTTAAGTTGGCAGCTGTCGGCACCGTCCGTGGCGTCTTATAAATTCAAGTTCGACCAGCTGCTCAACAACGACAGCACGATTCAATACAAATTGTCCTTCCATCCACTGACCAATCGTTATCGCGTTACCGTCGGTACGTTTTCTACCGAGTACGACACGCTTGAAACCGCCTTGCGCGCAGTGGGCGCGGTCGCGAATTGGAAGGTTTTGTCCAAAGGCGCGCTGAGTGATGTGGCCGCCAAAGACACGAAGGCTGAAATCCGCCTGCTGCTGACAACTGCCAAGCTGCCCAAACCGTTCCAAATCAATGCCCTGACGTCTAAAAACTGGCATTTGGATTCGGGTTGGAAATCCTTGTCGGTCGAGTAGGAGTAAACCATGCGCCGCTTTCTTCTGATTGCCGCCGTATTCGCCGTTGTTTTGTTGTACGGTCTGACTGTTGCAACGGGCAGCAGCAACGTATTGTCTGATTACTTCTGGTGGATTGTCGCTTTGTGCGGCTTGCTGTTGCTGGTGTTGGCCGCGGTGTTGGTACGCTATGTCGTGCTTTTGATGCGCGATAACAGCAAAAGCGTGTTCGGTTCGCAGATTGCGCGTCGGTTGTCGGGGATGTTTACCTTGGTTGCCGTATTGCCGGGCGTGTTTTTGTTCGGTATTTCCGCCCAGTTTATTAACGGTACGATTAATTCTTGGTTTGGCAACGATACCCATGAGGCATTGGAGCGCAGCTTAAACTTGAGCAAATCCGCGCTGAACTTGGCGGTGGACAACGCTGTCAGCAACGCCACGCCGGTGCAGATCGACTTAATCAGCGCCGCTTCGCTGGACGGCAACTTAGGGCAAGCGCTGGCAAAATCCGCGCTTACTGCCGACTTTGCCCAGCTGGCGCTTTATAACGCGACTACCCATAAAGCCGAGAAAAGCATCAATCCCCTGAAACTAAATCAACCTGAGCTTAACAAAGAAGGATGGGAGCAACTGGAGCAGACCGGCTCGGTGCGTAGCTTGGAAAACATCGGCGGCGTGCTGTATGCTCAAGGCTGGATGCTGATCGGTACGCATAAAAATCAGGATTATGCGTTGTTTTTTCGGCAGCCGATTCCGAAAGATGTTGCCCAAGACGCGACGCTGATTGAAGCGGCCCGCGCCAAATACGCCGAGCTGAGTTATACCAAAAAAGGCCTGCAAACCTTTTTCCTGTCCACGCTTTTGGTCGCGACATTGTTGGCCATCTTTTTGGCGCTGGTGATGGCTTTGTATTTTGCCCGCCGTTTTGTGGCACCGGTGTTGTCGCTGGCAGAGGGCGCGCGGGCGGTGGCTCAGGGTGACTTCAGCCAGACCCGGCCGGTATTCCGCAATGACGAGTTCGGACGGTTGACCCAGTTGTTCAACCACATGACCGAGCAGTTATCGATTGCCAAAGAGGCGGACGAGCGCAACCGTTTGCGCGAAGAAGCCGCCCGCCATTATTTGGAATGCGTGTTGGAAAGTTTGACCACAGGCGTGATTACTTTGGATGCCGACGGCCGTCTGAAAACCTTTAACAAGGCCGCCGAACAGATTTTGGGCGTTTCGCTGGTGTCTTTGTGGGGCAGCAACTGGCATCAATGGCACGGCAAATCGCCGCAGCAAACCCTGTTGGCCGATGTGTTTGCCGCCATTAATGAAACCGCCGACAGCGACAAACCCGTCCAAGTCGAATATGCCGCGCCCGATGATGCCCGAATCTTATTGGGCAAGGCCACCATCCTGCCGGAGGACAACGATAACGGCGTGGTGATGGTGATTGATGACATTACCGTCTTGATGCGGGCGCAAAAAGAGGCCGCATGGGGCGAAGTGGCGAAACGCTTGGCGCATGAAATCCGCAATCCGCTCACGCCTATCCAGCTTTCTGCCGAGAGATTGGCATGGAAATTGCATGATAAACTAGATGAACAAGACGCCCAAATTCTCAGCCGTTCAACCGATACCATCGTCAAACAGGTGGCCGCGCTGAAAGAAATGGTCGAAGCGTTCCGCAACTATGCGCGTGCGCCGTCGCTGAATTTAGAAAAACAAAATTTAAACGGTTTGGTGTCGGAAGTATTGGTATTATATGAGGCCGGCGTGTGCAAGTTTAATGCGCGGCTCAGCGCCGACACCTTGCCGATTGTTGCCGATACGACGGCGATGCGCCAAGTGTTGCATAACTTATTTAAGAATGCCGCAGAAGCGGCAGAGTCGGACGAAACGCCGCAAGTAAACGTCGAAACAGGGCGCGAAGGCGGACAGGTTTTCCTGACCGTCTGCAACAACGGCAAAGGTTTCAGCAAAGAAATGCTGCACAATGCTTTTGAGCCGTACGTTACCGACAAACCGACAGGAACGGGACTTGGTTTGCCCGTTGTGAAAAAAATTATCGAGGAGCATGGCGGCCGTATCAGCCTGAGCAATCAGAACAGTGGCGGCGCGTGCGTCAAAATAGCTTTACCGGAAATGGCAGAAACTTATGCGAAGCAGTGATATTTTGATTGTAGATGATGAAGTAGGCATCCGCGACCTGCTCTCCGAGATCCTTCAAGACGAAGGCTATACCGTCACTTTGGCCGAAAATGCCGAAGAAGCGCGCCAATTGCGTTATCAAACGCGTCCGGCCATGGTGTTGCTGGATATTTGGATGCCCGATTGCGACGGCATCACTTTGTTGAAAGAGTGGGCGAAAAACGGCCAACTCAATATGCCTGTGGTGATGATGAGCGGCCATGCCAGCATTGACACTGCGGTTGAAGCCACCAAAATCGGCGCACTCGATTTTCTGGAAAAACCGATTGCCCTGCAAAAACTCTTGTCCGCAGTAGAACGCGCCTTGAAACATGGCGAAGTTCAGACGGTCTCCGGTATGACTTTGGACAAATTGGGCAACAGTTCCGTCATTCAAGAAATGAACGGCAGCATTGAAGCGGCTGCCAAACACAACCGCCCACTGTTGTTTGCCGGTGAGGCAGGTTCGCCGTTTGAGATTGTCGCCCGCTATCTGCACAAAAGCGGTACGCCTTGGGTGGCAACCGACCGTGTCGAACACATTGTCGATACGCCGATGGAGCTGTTGCAAAAGGCATCAGGCGGTATTTTGTATGTCGGCGATATTGCCCGTTACAGCAAAAACATCCAAAACGGCATTGCTTTCTTGCTGGAGAAAGCCGACCGCTATAATGTCCGTGTGATTGCTTCATGCGGTTTTAAACGCGGTGAGAGCGCCGATAACGTCGTTACCGGCAGACTGGCAGAGCTGTTGAAAGAGCGCATCGATGTTCCTTCTTTGTGCAGCCAGCCGGACGATATCGTCTTTTTAATCAACCGCATCATGACCGATTTGGCCGAAAGTCAAAAAATCCAGCCGGTAAAATTCAGCGACAGCGCGTTGGTGGTTTTGCGCCAATACGATTGGCCGGGCAATTACGACCAGCTTGCCGAAACGGTGAAAAACATCATGTTGGAATCTGACGGCAAAGAAGTGAATGAGCAGGCCGTTGCCGTGGCTTTAGGTCAGAAGGAAAATGCGACGGCGGCAGAAATCATCGGCGGCTTCAATTTCAATATGCCTTTGCGCGAATTGAGGGAAGAAGTCGAGCGCCGCTACTTTGAATACCATATCGCCCAAGAAGGCCAAAATATGAGCCGCGTGGCGCAAAAGGTCGGTTTGGAGCGTACACACCTTTACCGCAAACTCAAACAACTCGGTATCAGCGTATCGCGCCGCAGCGCCGACAAATCCGAAGAATAAGCGCAATATCGGTTCAAACACAAAAAAGGCCGTCTGAAAGCCATCAGGTTTTTCAGACGGCATCGTCATTTGACGGTGTGTTTAGACAAGCAATACTTTATAAAAATAATGATATGGCTAGGCATGGTTATTTTGCCTTTTAAGCCGACAGAAGTTTTATATCAATGAAATTTTTAGACGGCCTTTATTTACTTCAGGCCGTCTGAACAACCATTACGAAAAGGGAACAGATTGATGACGGAAAACGAGCGTTTTGCTTGGTTGCAACTGGCATTTACGCCCTATATCGGCGCAGAAAGTTTTTTGGTGCTGTTGCAGCAATTCGGTAGCGCACAAGCAGCCTTGAATGCGCCGGCAGATAAAATTGCCGTGTTGGTGCGCCATAAACAGGCGGCCGAATCGTGGCGCAATGCGGACAAACGGGCTTTGGCGCAGCGGTCTGCCGAAGCCGCTTTACAATGGGAAATGCAGGACGGTTGCCGTCTGTTGCTACTGCAAGATGATGATTTCTCTGAAATGCTGACACAAGGCATTACCCCGCCGCCGGTTTTGTTTTTACGCGGCAATGCAGAGCTGTTGCACACACCTTCTGCCGCGATTGTCGGCAGCCGCCATGCCACGCCGCAGGCAATGCGGATTGCCAAAGATTTCGGCAGGGCGTTGAGCGAAAAAGGCATTCCCGTCGTATCGGGTATGGCTTCGGGTATCGATACCGCCGCCCATCAGGGCGCATTGCAGGCAGATGGCGGTACCATTGCCGTCTGGGGAACCGGTATAGACCGCATTTATCCGCCATCCAACAAAAACCTTGCTTATGAAATTGCCGAAAGAGGATTGATTGTCAGCGAGTTCCCTTTGGACACGCGTCCGTTCGCAGGCAACTTTCCGCGCCGCAACCGTCTAATTGCCGCGTTGTCGCAGCTGACATTGGTGGTCGAGGCGGCATTGGAATCCGGCTCATTGATTACTGCCAAATTGGCGGCGGAGATGGGGCGCGAAGTGATGGCGGTACCCGGTTCGATAGACAATCCGCACAGCAAAGGCTGCCACAAGCTGATTAAAGACGGGGCAAAATTGGTGGAATGTCTGGACGATATTCTCCATGAGTGTCCGCAGCTATTGCAAAATACGCCTGTTCCATCATATTCTATAAATAAGACGGTCAAACCGAAAAACGATCAAACCAAACGTCTGCAACCAAAAACAATAGTGGATGAACCGCAAAGGCCGTCTGAAAACCTATCTGCTGCCCCATCAACTAGCACTTTATTGGAAGCAATGGGTTACGACCCGATACACCCCGATATTTTGGCGCAACAAACCAATACGGCAGCGGCAGATGTGTACGCACAGCTTTTGGAATACGAACTTGACGGTATCGTCGCCACCTTGCCGGGCGGCCGTTATCAGCGTGTCAAAGCATAAATTATCTATATTTAAGGAACCAGCATGACCGAAGTCATTGCCTATTTAATCGAACACTTCCAAGATTTCGACAATTGTCCGCCTCCGGAGGACTTGGGTCGCCTCTTGGAAGATGCGGGTTTTGATGCTACGGAAATCGGCAATACATTGATGATGATGGAAGTCTTGTTCAATACGTCCGAATTCTATGCCGAGCCGTTTAACAGCGACTCCCTGCGCGTATTCTGCCGTGAAGAAGCTGAAAACCTGCCGCAGGAAGTCATGGGCTTGATGCAGTATTTGGTTACCGAACACGCAATTACTTATGAGCAACGCGAAATCGTCATTCACGCCCTGATGCACATTCCATCGGACGAAATTACCCTCGATACCGCCAAAGTATTGGTATTGTTGGTGTTGTGGATGCACAAAAGCGAGTTGCCCGTCCTGATTGGCGACGACTTGATGAGTGCGTTGACCGGACAAAACGTGATGCACTAAACCTTTTTTCAGACGGCCTCAATAATAAAGGCCGTCTGAAACATAAACCCAATACATCCAAAAGAGAACAACAATGGCGAAAAACTTATTAATCGTCGAATCCCCGTCCAAAGCCAAAACCCTGAAAAAATATCTGGGCGGTGATTTTGAAATCTTGGCGTCTTACGGCCACGTCCGCGATTTGGTTCCGAAAAGCGGAGCAGTCGATCCCGACAATGGCTTTGCCATGAAATACCAACTGATCAGCCGCAACAGCAAACACGTCGATGCCATCGTAGCCGGTGCCAAAGAAGCTGAAAACATCTACCTCGCAACCGACCCGGATAGGGAAGGCGAAGCCATTTCTTGGCATCTTTTGGAAATCCTTAAATCCAAACGCGGCTTGAAAAACATCAAGCCGCAGCGTGTCGTGTTCCACGAAATCACCAAAAACGCCGTGCTCGATGCGGTTGCCCATCCGCGCGAAATCGAAATGGACTTGGTCGATGCGCAACAAGCCCGTCGCGCTTTGGACTATTTGGTCGGTTTCAACCTCTCGCCATTGTTGTGGAAAAAAATTCGCCGCGGTTTGAGTGCAGGCCGTGTGCAAAGCCCCGCACTGCGTTTGATTTGCGAACGCGAAAATGAAATCCGCGCGTTTGAAGCGCAGGAATATTGGACGGTACATCTCGACAGCCACAAAGGCCGCAGCAAGTTTACCGCCAAACTCGCCCAATACAATGGTGCGAAACTCGAACAGTTCGACCTGCCGAACGAAGCCGCTCAAGCCGACGTATTGAAAGAACTCGAAGGCAAAGAAGCCGTCGTTACCGCCATTGAAAAGAAAAAGCGCAGCCGCAATCCCACCGCGCCGTTCACCACATCCACCATGCAGCAGGACGCCGTGCGCAAACTCGGATTTACCACCGACCGCACCATGCGTACCGCCCAGCAGCTTTACGAAGGTATTGACGTAGGGCAGGGCGCTATCGGTCTGATTACCTATATGCGTACCGACAGTGTGAATTTGGCGGATGAAGCGCTAACCGAAATCCGCCATTACATCGAAAACAAAATCGGCAAAGAATATCTGCCGAGTGCCGCCAAACAATACAAAACCAAATCCAAAAACGCCCAAGAAGCGCACGAAGCCATTCGTCCGACTTCTGTGTACCGCACGCCCGAAAGCGTCAAACCCTTCCTGAGCGCAGACCAGTTCAAACTCTATCAAATGATTTGGCAGCGTACCGTCGCCTGTCAGATGACGCCCGCCAAATTCGACCAAACCACCGTCGATATTACCGTCGGCAAAGGCGTGTTCCGCGTAACCGGACAAGTACAAACCTTCGCGGGTTTCCTCAGCGTTTACGAAGAAAGCAGCGACGATGAAGAAGGCGAAGACAGCAAAAAACTGCCCGAAATGAGCGAAGGCGACAAATTGCCCGTGGACAAACTCTACGGCGAACAACACTTCACCACCCCGCCGCCGCGCTACAACGAAGCCACGCTGGTTAAAGCCCTCGAAGAATACGGTATCGGCCGTCCTTCAACCTACGCCAGTATTATTTCCACGCTCAAAGACCGCGAATACGTTACCCTTGAGCAAAAACGCTTCATGCCCACCGACACAGGCGACATCGTCAATAAATTCTTGACCGAACACTTCGCCCAATATGTCGATTACCACTTTACCGCCAAACTTGAAGACCAGCTTGACGAAATTGCCAACGGCAAACGCCAATGGATTCCCGTGATGGATAAATTTTGGAAGCCGTTTATCAAGCAAGTGGAAGAAAAAGAGGGCATCGAACGCGCCAAATTTACTACGCAGGAACTCGACGAAATCTGTCCGAAATGCGGCGAACACAAACTGCAAATCAAATTCGGCAAAATGGGTCGTTTTGTCGCGTGTGCCGGTTATCCCGAGTGTAGCTACACGCGCAATGTCAATGAAACTGCCGAAGAAGCCGCCGAGCGCATCGCCAAAGCCGAAGCCGAGCAAGCCGAACTCGACGGGCGCGAGTGCCCCAAATGCGGCGGTCGCCTAGTGTACAAATACAGCCGCACCGGCAGCAAATTCATCGGCTGCGCCAACTATCCGAAATGCAAACACGTTGAACCGCTGGAAAAACCGAAAGACACCGGTGTCCAATGCCCGCAATGTAAAAAAGGCAACCTCGTCGAGCGCAAATCCCGCTACGGCAAACTGTTTTACAGTTGCAGCACTTATCCGGATTGCAACTACGCCACATGGAATCCGCCCATTGCAGAAACTTGTCCGAAATGTGCATGGCCGGTTTTAACCATCAAAACCACCAAACGCTGGGGCGTCGAAAAAGTCTGCCCGCAAAAAGAATGCGGTTGGAAAGAACAGATCGAACCGCCTGCACCGAAGGAATAATTGGTTAAAGCTTGGGTAGAAAAAGGCCGTCTGAAAAATGATTTTCAGACGGCCTTGTTGTATCTAAAAGAATAGAGTGAAATACGGCTTGATGGCAGTTTCACTATATAATTGAGGCCGTCTGAAAACTCGGCATCTTTTAAGAATTATGGCAAACAACAAACATTCCAAATACACCAATCAAGTACGCATTATTGGCGGGCAATGCAGAGGGAGAAAGTTAACTTTTCTGTCCGCAGATGGTCTGCGTCCGACGCCTGACAGCGTGCGTGAAAAACTGTTTAATTGGCTGGGCCAGGATTTAACCGGCAAAACAGTATTGGACTTATTTAGCGGCAGTGGTGCTTTGGGAATGGAGGCCGCTTCTCGTAATGCGGCAAAAGTGGTAATGGTCGATAACCACCGCCAAACTGTTCAAACGCTTCAGAAAAATATCCGTGAATTAGGTTTGAAACAGGTGGAAATCGTGTGTTCAGACGGCATGGCTTATCTGACAAGGCCGTCTGAAAAATTTGATGTTGTGTTTCTTGATCCGCCGTTTGCATGGGAAGATTGGCAAAATCTGTTTATCCGATTGCAAAGCCACTTGAAAAATGGGGCAATGGTCTATATTGAAGCAGGGAAGCTGCCTGAAAAACCGGATTGGCTGGAAATTTATCGGGAAGGAAAGGCGGGAATGAGTAGGTTTGAATTGTTGCTCTATTCGCAAGTCGCTGAATAGTATAGAATTTGAGAATCATTCCCAAGGTGTAAAACATTCTTTCAAACGGATTGTTCCGACGTCATTTGTGCTATAATCCGCGCCCAATCGGTTTTGATAATTTAAGAAAAAAGGAAATAGAAATGTCGCTCTTTATTACAGATGAGTGCATTAACTGCGATGTGTGCGAACCGGAATGCCCTAATGATGCCATTTCGCAAGGTGAAGAAATTTACGAAATCAATCCAAATTTGTGTACACAATGTGTAGGCCATTACGATGAGCCTCAGTGCCAACAGGTATGCCCTGTCGACTGTATCTTGATCGATGAAGAACATCCTGAAACGCACGAAGAACTGATGGCTAAGTATGAAAAAATCATTCAGTTTAAATAAATAGCGTTTAAAAGCAAAAGCTTGGATATTTTTAAAGAAATAAATGAAAAAAAATCTTGACGGAAATCTGAGTTGCCAATAAACTAACGTTCTCTTTTGGAGGGATTCCCGAGCGGTCAAAGGGGGCAGACTGTAAATCTGTTGCGTGAGCTTCGAAGGTTCGAATCCTTCTCCCTCCACCAAAAATTCTTACTTGGAGCAAAAAAGTGAGTATGCGGGTGTAGCTCAATGGTAGAGCAGAAGCCTTCCAAGCTTACGGTGAGGGTTCGATTCCCTTCACCCGCTCCAAACAATTTCGCCCATGTAGCTCAGGGGTAGAGCACTCCCTTGGTAAGGGAGAGGTCGGCAGTTCAAATCTGCCCATGGGCACCATCTCATTATTACCCTTTCTTTCAAAAAGCTATAGATTATAGGATATTGCCATGGCTAAGGAAAAATTTGAACGTAGCAAACCGCACGTAAACGTTGGCACCATCGGTCACGTTGACCATGGTAAAACCACTCTGACTGCTGCTTTGACTACTATTTTGGCTAAAAAATTCGGTGGTGCTGCAAAAGCTTACGATCAAATCGACAACGCTCCCGAAGAAAAAGCCCGTGGTATTACCATTAATACCTCACACGTAGAATACGAAACCGAAACCCGCCACTACGCACACGTAGACTGCCCGGGTCACGCCGACTACGTTAAAAACATGATTACCGGTGCCGCACAAATGGACGGCGCAATCTTGGTATGTTCCGCTGCCGACGGTCCTATGCCGCAAACCCGCGAACACATCCTGTTGGCCCGCCAAGTAGGCGTGCCTTACATCATCGTGTTCATGAACAAATGCGACATGGTTGACGATGCCGAGCTGTTGGAGCTGGTTGAAATGGAAATCCGTGACTTGCTGTCAAGCTACGACTTCCCAGGCGACGACTGCCCGATCGTACAAGGTTCTGCACTGAAAGCCTTGGAAGGCGACGCTGCTTACGAAGAAAAAATCTTCGAATTGGCTGCTGCATTGGACAGCTACATCCCGACTCCTGAGCGTGCTGTGGACAAACCGTTCTTGTTGCCTATCGAAGACGTATTCTCTATCTCCGGCCGTGGTACAGTAGTAACCGGTCGCGTAGAGCGCGGTATCATCCACGTTGGTGACGAGATCGAAATCGTAGGTCTGAAAGAAACCCAAAAAACCACTTGCACCGGCGTTGAAATGTTCCGCAAACTGCTGGACGAAGGTCAAGCAGGTGACAACGTAGGCGTATTGCTGCGTGGTACTAAACGTGAAGACGTAGAGCGTGGTCAAGTATTGGCTAAACCAGGTACCATTACTCCTCACACCAAATTCAAAGCTGAAGTATACGTACTGAGCAAAGAAGAGGGTGGTCGTCATACTCCGTTCTTCGCCAACTACCGTCCACAATTCTACTTCCGTACTACTGACGTAACTGGTGCAGTTACTTTGGAAGAAGGAGTAGAAATGGTAATGCCAGGTGAGAACGTAACCATTACTGTAGAACTGATTGCGCCAATCGCTATGGAAGAAGGTCTGCGCTTTGCGATTCGCGAAGGTGGTCGTACCGTAGGTGCGGGTGTGGTTTCTTCTGTAATCGCTTAAGTTTAGAGGCCAATAGCTCAATTGGTAGAGTATCGGTCTCCAAAACCGAGGGTTGGGGGTTCGAGACCCTCTTGGCCTGCCAAATAAAAAATTAACCGGCCTTGTGCCGGTTAATTTTTTTGTACTTAAGTTTTAAGATTATTTGGAATTAATTAATGGATCAATGCCACTATCTAAAATGAAGGCGGGTGGGGTATTGATAAGTGAGTAAAGATGACAGAACATCCGTCTGGACGCAAAGAAGACCATCAGAAAAAGGAAGTTGTGGTAAGTAATAAGCCAGCTCCTGAAAAGAAAGAAGGTCTGTTTGCATATTTTAAGAGCTCTTGGACTGAGTTTAAGAAGGTAGTTTGGCCGAGTCGCGATGAAGCGGTCAAAATGACTGTATTCGTGATTATCTTCGTTGCAGTTTTAGCAGCCTTCATTTATGCGGCAGATACAATTATTTCATGGTTGTTTTTTGATGTTTTATTAAATAGGAAAGGGTAAAGATGTCAAAGCGTTGGTATGTGGTACAGGCCTATTCCGGTTTCGAGAAAAATGTTCAAAAAACATTGAAAGAGCGCATTGCTCGAGAAAACATGGAAGAATATTTTGGTCAGATTCTCGTTCCTGTAGAGGAAGTGGTAGATATCAAGAATGGCCGAAAAACCATCAGTGAGCGTAAATTCTATCCAGGCTATGTGTTGGTTGAAATGGAAATGACCGATGATTCATGGCACTTGGTTAAGAGCACCCCTCGAGTAAATGGTTTTGTAGGTGGTAGCGGAAATCGCCCAATCCCAATTTCTCAAAAAGATGCAGATGCTATTTTGCAACAAGCCAAAACAGGTGTTGAGAAGCCAAAACCAAAAGTTGAATTTGAGGTTGGTCAGCAGGTTCGTGTGAATGAAGGTCCATTTGCCGATTTCAATGGGATTGTTGATGAGGTTAACTACGAGCGTAATAGACTGCGTGTTTCAGTTCAGATTTTTGGTCGTGAAACACCGGTTGAATTAGAGTTCGGTCAGGTTGAAAAGATTTAAGTGGTTTAATTCGCTTGAAAATTTTTTTTTAAGCGGATATAATCGCAAATTCTGTTTGGGAAGCGGAATGGTTCCGCGTTATACCCGTTTTTAGGAGTCCTTTAAGTGGCAAAGAAAATTATCGGCTACATCAAACTGCAAATTCCTGCAGGTAAAGCCAATCCATCTCCCCCAGTTGGTCCTGCTTTGGGTCAACGTGGTTTGAACATCATGGAATTCTGTAAAGCATTTAATGCTGCAACCCAAGGTGTGGAACCTGGTTTGCCAATTCCAGTCGTGATCACCGCATTTGCAGATAAATCATTCACATTTGTGATGAAAACCCCACCAGCTTCTATCTTGTTGAAAAAAGCTGCTGGTCTGCAAAAAGGTAGTTCTAATCCTCTGACTAACAAAGTGGGTAAATTGACCCGCGCTCAGTTGGAAGAAATTGCTAAAACTAAAGAGCCTGATTTGACTGCTGCTGACTTGGATGCGGCTGTCCGCACCATCGCCGGCTCTGCTCGCTCAATGGGCTTGGATGTGGAGGGTGTTGTATAATGGCTAAAGTATCTAAACGCTTGAAAGCTCTGCGCTCTTCTGTTGAAGCTAACAAACTGTACGCAATCGATGAAGCAATTGCTTTGGTTAAAAAAGCTGCTACTGCTAAATTTGACGAGTCTGTTGACGTATCTATCAACCTGGGTGTTGATCCTCGTAAATCTGACCAAGTTATTCGTGGTTCAGTCGTTCTGCCTAAAGGTACCGGTAAAACAACTCGCGTAGCTGTATTTACTCAAGGTGCAAATGCAGATGCTGCTAAAGAAGCTGGTGCAGATATTGTCGGTTTTGAAGATCTGGCTGCTGAAATCAAAGCTGGTAACCTGAACTTTGACGTTGTTATTGCTTCCCCTGATGCAATGCGTATCGTTGGTCAATTGGGTACCATCTTGGGTCCTCGTGGTCTGATGCCAAACCCTAAAGTAGGTACTGTTACTCCTAACGTTGCTGAAGCAGTTAAAAATGCAAAAGCAGGTCAAGTACAATACCGTACAGATAAAGCCGGTATCGTTCACGCAACTATCGGTCGTGCTTCTTTCGCTGAAGCTGACTTGAAAGAAAACTTCAATGCGTTGCTGGATGCTATCGTTAAAGCCAAACCTGCTGCTGCTAAAGGTCAGTACCTGAAAAAAGTTGCTGTATCCAGCACTATGGGTTTGGGTGTTCGCGTTGATACTGCAAGCGTGAACAACTAAAGAAATTTTCAGGTGATCCAGATTTTCTGGATTGCCTGAATTTGGGCTACTTAAAATTAAGTAGATGTCCAAGACCGTAGGGATCGTAAGATTTAATCGTAACTGCCCTACGCAGACGGTAGTCCTGAAACACATTGCAAGATTGCTTGTAAGATGTCTTTTTAGGTTACCGCGCTGGTGGGATATCATTTCGGTATCCTGTTTATAAACAGTGGGAGGTAGACCTTGAGTCTCAATATTGAAACCAAGAAAGTGGCCGTAGAGGAAATTGGCGCAGCAATTGCTAACGCTCAAACTCTCGTAGTTGCTGAATATCGCGGTATCAGTGTTTCCAGCATGACCGAGCTTCGTGCGAATGCACGTAAAGAAGGCGTTTACTTGCGCGTTCTGAAAAATACTCTGGCTCGTCGCGCAGTAGAGGGTACTTCATTTGCAGGTTTGGCCGATCAAATGGTTGGTCCATTGGTTTACGCTGCTTCTGAAGATGCTGTTGCTGCTGCTAAAGTGCTGCACCAATTCGCGAAAAAAGATGACAAAATTATCGTTAAAGCTGGTTCTTACAATGGCGAAGTGATGAATCCTGCTCAGGTTGCTGAGTTGGCTTCTATTCCAAGTCGCGAAGAGCTGTTGTCCAAACTGTTGTTCGTTATGCAAGCTCCTGTATCAGGCTTTGCACGTGGTTTGGCTGCTTTGGCAGAGAAAAAAGCTGGCGAAGAAGCCGCTTAATCGATTTTGTTTCATTTAATCAATTATTTTTAATACAATATTTGGAGTATAAATAGCATGGCTATTACTAAAGAAGACATTTTGGAAGCCGTTGGTTCTTTGACCGTAATGGAATTGAACGACCTGGTTAAAGCTTTTGAAGAAAAATTTGGCGTTTCTGCTGCTGCAGTTGCAGTTGCAGGCCCTGCAGGTGCTGGTGCAGCTGCTGCTGAAGAAAAAACTGAATTCGACGTAGTATTGGCTTCTGCCGGTGATCAAAAAGTTGGCGTGATTAAAGTTGTCCGCGCTATCACTGGCCTGGGTCTGAAAGAAGCTAAAGACATCGTTGACGGTGCACCTAAAACTCTGAAAGAAGGTGTTTCTAAAGCTGAAGCTGAAGACATCCAAAAACAATTGGAAGAAGCCGGCGCTAAAGTCGAAATCAAATAATTTGATGCTTCCTATGAAGGCTGGCAGTTTTCTGCCAGCCTTATTTTGCTTCTTGAAATAAGCATCAGGCATTGTTTACATTTATTTGCATAGTCTTTATAAAATCATTGCAAATAAATGTAAATATCAGGTTGATGCATGCCGTTGTTTCAGACGGCCTATTATTTAAAATTGCTTTTCGGAGTGTATATGAGCTATTCGTTTACCGAGAAAAAACGTATCCGTAAGAGTTTTGCAAAGCGAGAGAATGTCTTAGATGTTCCTTTCCTGCTGGCAACCCAAATTGATTCTTATGCGAAATTTTTGCAGCTGGAAAATGCTTTTGACCAACGCACTGATGATGGTCTGCAAGCAGCATTTAATTCTATTTTCCCGATTGTGAGCCATAACGGTTATGCGCGCTTGGAGTTTGTGCATTACACATTGGGCGAGCCTTTATTCGATATTCCTGAATGTCAATTGCGCGGCATTACTTACGCGGCTCCATTGCGTGCCCGTATCCGTTTAGTGATTTTGGATAAAGAAGCATCTAAGCCGACTGTAAAAGAAGTTCGTGAAAACGAAGTGTATATGGGTGAAATCCCATTGATGACGCCAAGTGGCTCTTTTGTCATCAATGGTACTGAGCGTGTGATTGTTTCCCAGCTGCACCGTTCTCCAGGCGTGTTCTTTGAGCATGACCGTGGTAAAACACATTCTTCCGGTAAGCTGTTGTTCTCTGCTCGTATTATTCCTTACCGTGGTTCATGGTTGGATTTCGAATTTGATCCAAAAGATTTGCTGTATTTCCGTATCGACCGTCGCCGTAAAATGCCGGTTACGATTTTGTTGAAAGCTTTGGGCTACAACAATGAACAAATCTTGGATATTTTCTACGACAAAGAAACTTTCTATTTGTCTTCAAACGGTGTTCAAACTGATCTGATTGCAGGCCGTCTGAAAGGTGAAACTGCCAAAGTTCATATCTTGGATAAAGAAGGCAATGTACTGGTCGCCAAAGGTAAACGCATTACTGCGAAAAATATCCGTGATATTACCAATGCAGGCTTGACTCGTCTGGATGTAGAGCCAGAAAGCCTGATAGGTAAAGCATTGGCTGCTGACCTGATTGATCCGGAAACCGGCGAAGTATTGGCTTCTGCTAACGATGAAATTACAGAAGAACTGTTGGCTAAGCTTGATATCCATGGCGTAAAAGAAATTACGACCCTTTATATCAATGAATTGGATCAAGGCGGCTACATCTCCAGCACTCTGCGTACAGACGAAACTGCTGATCAGCAAGCTGCACGCGTAGCGATTTACCGCATGATGCGTCCTGGCGAACCGCCTACCGAAGAAGCTGTTGAACAGCTCTTCAACCGCTTGTTCTTTAGTGAAGACAGCTATGATTTGTCTCGCGTAGGCCGTATGAAATTTAATACGCGCACATACGAACAAAAATTGTCTGAAGCACAACAAAACTCTTGGTATGGCCGTTTGCTGAACGAAACTTTGGCTGGTGCAGCTGAAAAAGGTGGTTACGTTCTGAGTGTTGAAGACATTGTTGCTTCTATTGCTACATTGGTTGAACTGCGTAACGGTCATGGCGAAGTAGACGATATCGACCACTTGGGTAATCGTCGTGTCCGTTCTGTGGGTGAGTTGACTGAAAACCAATTCCGCAGTGGTTTGGCTCGTGTAGAACGTGCAGTTAAAGAGCGTTTGAACCAAGCAGAATCTGAGAACTTGATGCCGCATGACTTGATCAATGCAAAACCTGTTTCTGCCGCGATTAAAGAATTCTTCGGCTCCAGCCAATTGAGCCAATTTATGGATCAGACCAACCCATTGTCTGAAGTAACCCATAAACGCCGTGTATCTGCATTGGGCCCTGGCGGTTTGACTCGTGAACGTGCAGGCTTTGAGGTGCGAGACGTACACCCGACCCATTATGGCCGTGTATGTCCTATTGAAACACCTGAGGGTCCAAACATTGGTTTGATCAACTCACTGTCTGTTTATGCGCGCACCAATGATTATGGCTTCTTGGAGACCCCTTACCGCCGTGTTGTCAATGGCAAAGTAACTGAAGAAATCGATTACTTGTCTGCTATCGAAGAAGGCCGTTATGTGATTGCACAGGCGAATGCTGACTTGGACAAAGACGGTAATTTGATTGGCGACTTGGTTACTTGTCGTGAAAAAGGCGAAACCATTATGGCAACGCCTGACCGTGTTCAATATATGGACGTGGCAACCGGTCAAGTGGTATCCGTTGCAGCATCTCTGATTCCATTCTTGGAACATGATGACGCGAACCGTGCGTTGATGGGTGCCAACATGCAACGTCAGGCCGTACCGTGCCTGCGTCCTGAAAAACCAATGGTAGGTACCGGTATCGAGCGCTCTGTTGCCGTTGACTCTGCAACTGCAATCGTTGCCCGCCGTGGTGGTGTGGTTGAGTATGTAGATGCCAACCGCGTTGTAGTTCGTGTTCATGATGATGAAGCGACTGCCGGTGAAGTAGGTGTCGATATTTACAACTTGGTTAAATTTACCCGTTCCAACCAATCTACCAACATCAACCAACGTCCGGCTGTAAAAGCAGGCGATGTGTTGCAACGTGGTGACTTGGTGGCCGATGGTGCATCTACCGACTTGGGTGAGTTGGCTTTGGGTCAAAACATGACCATTGCCTTCATGCCATGGAACGGCTACAACTACGAAGACTCGATTCTGATTTCAGAAAAAGTGGCTGCGGACGATCGTTACACTTCGATTCACATTGAAGAGCTGAACGTTGTTGCACGTGACACTAAATTGGGTGCGGAAGACATTACCCGCGATATTCCGAACTTGTCTGAGCGTATGCAAAACCGTTTGGATGAATCCGGTATCGTATATATCGGTGCAGAAGTAGAAGCCGGTGACGTCTTGGTAGGTAAAGTAACACCTAAAGGCGAAACCCAACTGACTCCTGAAGAAAAACTGCTGCGTGCTATCTTCGGTGAAAAAGCATCTGACGTAAAAGATACTTCATTGCGTATGCCTACCGGCATGAGCGGTACCGTTATCGACGTTCAAGTCTTCACTCGTGAAGGTATTCAACGCGACAAACGTGCTCAATCCATTATTGATTCTGAATTGAAACGTTACCGTCAAGATTTGGGCGATCAATTGCGTATTTTCGATAATGACGCATTCGACCGTATTGAGCGTATGATTGTTGGTCAAAAAGCCAATGGTGGTCCGATGAAGCTGGCTAAAGGCAGTGAAATCACTACCGAATATTTGGCAAGCCTGCCCAGCAAACATGATTGGTTTGACATCCGTCTGGCTGACGAAGATTTGGCCAAACAGTTGGAACTGATTAAATTGAGCCTGCAACAAAAACGCGAAGAAGCGGATGAGTTGTATGAGATCAAGAAGAAAAAACTGACCCAAGGCGACGAGCTGCAACCGGGCGTACAAAAAATGGTGAAAGTATTTATCGCCATCAAACGCCGTCTGCAAGCCGGTGACAAAATGGCGGGTCGCCACGGTAACAAAGGTGTGGTATCACGCATTCTGCCGGTGGAAGACATGCCTTACATGGCTGACGGCCGTCCGGTAGACATCGTACTGAACCCATTGGGCGTACCTTCCCGTATGAACATCGGTCAGATTTTGGAAGTTCACTTGGGTTGGGCGGCAAAAGGTATCGGTGAACGCATCGACCGTATGCTGAAAGAACAACGCAAAGCCAGCGAGCTGCGTGAATTCTTGAACAAACTCTACAACGGTAGCGGTAAGAAAGAAGATTTGGACAGCCTGACAGATGAAGAAATCATCGAATTGGCTTCCAACCTGCGTAAAGGTGCATCTTTCGCCTCTCCAGTATTCGACGGTGCGAAAGAGTCTGAAATCCGCGAAATGTTGAACTTGGCTTACCCAAGCGAAGATCCTGAGGTTGAAAAACTGGGCTTCAACGACAGTAAAACTCAAATCACGCTGTATGACGGCCGTTCAGGCGAAGCATTTGACCGCAAGGTTACAGTCGGTGTGATGCACTATCTGAAACTGCACCACTTGGTTGACGAAAAAATGCACGCCCGTTCTACCGGTCCATACAGTCTGGTTACCCAGCAGCCTCTGGGCGGTAAAGCTCAGTTCGGTGGCCAACGTTTCGGTGAGATGGAGGTTTGGGCATTGGAAGCATACGGTGCGGCATACACGCTGCAAGAGATGCTGACTGTGAAGTCTGACGACGTGAACGGCCGTACCAAAATGTACGAGAACATCGTCAAAGGCGAACACAAAATCGATGCCGGTATGCCTGAATCCTTCAACGTATTGGTTAAAGAGATTCGCTCGCTGGGCTTGGATATCGATTTGGAACGTTACTAAACAGAAGTTTTCAGACGGCCTTTTAAGGTCGTCTGAAAAAGCGGTTTCAGAATAAGAATGAAGCAATCGGCATTTGGGCCGTCTGAAATCGAAAGTACCGTTTCCCAATATCGAAAATCCGCCATGCGGTAAAAATACTTCCTTCAAGGAGCAAAAATGAATTTGTTGAACTTATTTAATCCGTTGCAAACTGCCGGCATGGAAGAAGAGTTTGATGCCATCAAAATCGGTATTGCCTCTCCCGAAACCATCCGCTCATGGTCTTATGGCGAAGTTAAAAAACCTGAAACCATCAACTACCGTACGTTCAAACCTGAGCGCGACGGTCTGTTCTGCGCCAAAATCTTTGGCCCGGTCAAAGACTATGAATGTTTGTGCGGTAAATACAAACGCTTGAAATTTAAAGGCGTAACCTGTGAAAAATGTGGTGTAGAAGTGACCCTGTCCAAAGTACGCCGCGAACGCATGGGCCACATTGAATTGGCTGCACCAGTTGCCCATATTTGGTTCTTGAAATCCCTGCCTTCCCGCTTGGGTATGGTACTGGACATGACTTTGCGCGATATCGAACGCGTATTGTACTTTGAAGCATTTGTGGTAACCGATCCCGGCATGACTCCGTTGCAACGTCGTCAATTGCTGACTGAAGACGATTACTACAACAAACTGGACGAATACGGCGACGACTTCGATGCCAAAATGGGTGCAGAAGGTATCCGCGAATTGCTGCGTACCTTGGATATTACCGGCGAAATCGAAATCCTGCGTCAAGAGCTGGAATCTACCGGTTCTGACACCAAAATCAAAAAAATCGCCAAACGTTTGAAAGTATTGGAAGCCTTCCACCGTTCCGGTATGAAACTGGAATGGATGATTATGGATGTACTGCCGGTATTGCCGCCTGATTTGCGTCCGTTGGTTCCATTGGATGGTGGTCGTTTTGCCACTTCCGATTTGAACGATTTGTACCGCCGCGTCATCAACCGTAACAACCGTCTGAAACGTCTGTTGGAACTGCATGCGCCTGACATCATCGTTCGTAACGAAAAACGTATGTTGCAAGAAGCAGTTGACTCTCTGTTGGATAACGGCCGCCGCGGTAAAGCCATGACCGGTGCCAACAAACGTCCGCTGAAATCATTGGCTGACATGATTAAAGGTAAAGGCGGCCGCTTCCGTCAAAACCTGCTGGGTAAACGTGTGGACTACTCTGGTCGTTCCGTGATTACCGTAGGCCCATACCTGCGTCTGCACCAATGTGGTCTGCCGAAAAAAATGGCTTTGGAACTGTTCAAACCATTTATTTTCCACAAATTGGAAAAACAAGGTTTGGCTTCTACCGTTAAAGCTGCGAAAAAATTGGTAGAACAAGAAGTACCTGAAGTATGGGACATCTTGGAAGAAGTAATCCGCGAACATCCGATTATGCTGAACCGTGCGCCAACCCTGCACCGTTTGGGTATTCAAGCGTTCGAACCTATCCTGATCGAAGGTAAAGCGATTCAGTTGCACCCATTGGTGTGTGCCGCATTTAACGCCGACTTTGATGGTGACCAAATGGCTGTACACGTTCCATTGAGCTTGGAAGCACAAATGGAAGCACGCACGTTGATGCTGGCTTCAAACAACGTATTGTCTCCAGCCAACGGCGAACCAATCATCGTACCTTCTCAAGATATCGTATTGGGTCTGTACTACATGACCCGCGACCGTATCAATGCTAAAGGCGAAGGCAGCTTGTTTGCCGATGTGAAAGAAGTGCATCGTGCATACCATACCAAACAGGTTGAACTGGGTACGAAAATTACCGTACGTCTGCGTGAATGGGTGAAAAACGAAGCAGGTGAGTTTGAGCCTGTCGTTAACCGTTACGAAACAACTGTCGGCCGTGCATTGTTGAGCGAAATCTTGCCTAAAGGCCTGCCGTTCGAGTACATCAACAAAGCGCTGAAGAAAAAAGAAATTTCTAAACTGATTAACGCATCATTCCGTCTTTGCGGCCTGCGTGAAACAGTTATTTTCGCCGACCACCTGATGTATACCGGTTTTGGTTTTGCGGCTAAAGGCGGTATTTCCATTGCGGTTGACGATATGGAAATTCCGAAAGAAAAAGCAGCCTTGCTGGCTGAAGCTAATGCCGAAGTTAAAGAAATCGAAGACCAATACCGTCAAGGTTTGGTAACCAACGGCGAACGTTACAATAAAGTGGTCGATATTTGGGGTCGTGCCGGCGATAAGATCGCTAAAGCGATGATGGACAACCTGTCCAAACAAAAAGTCATCGACCGTGACGGCAACGAAGTTGATCAAGAGTCCTTTAACTCTATTTACATGATGGCTGACTCTGGTGCCCGTGGTTCTGCGGCTCAGATTAAACAGTTGTCCGGTATGCGTGGTTTGATGGCAAAACCTGACGGCTCCATTATTGAAACGCCTATTACCTCCAACTTCCGCGAAGGCCTGACCGTATTGCAATACTTTATTGCGACCCACGGTGCGCGTAAGGGTTTGGCGGATACCGCGTTGAAAACTGCAAACTCCGGTTACCTGACCCGTCGTTTGGTAGACGTAACCCAAGACTTGGTGGTTGTTGAAGACGATTGCGGTACTTCAGACGGCTTTGTGATGAAGGCAGTGGTACAAGGCGGTGATGTGATTGAAGCCTTGCGCGATCGTATTTTGGGCCGCGTTACTGCTTCTGATGTTGTCGATCCTTCGACTGGCGAGACTTTGGTTGAAGCCGGTACGTTGTTGACCGAGAAACTGGTAGATATGATCGACCAATCCGGTGTCGATGAAGTCAAAGTCCGTACGCCGATTACTTGTAAAACCCGTCATGGCCTGTGTGCACACTGTTATGGTCGTGACTTGGCACGCGGTAAACTGGTTAACGCCGGTGAGGCAGTTGGTGTGATTGCTGCACAATCCATTGGTGAACCAGGTACTCAGCTGACCATGCGTACGTTCCACATCGGTGGTGCGGCATCTCGTGCGGCAGCGGCCAGCCAAGTAGAAGCCAAATCCAACGGTACAGCACGTTTCAGCAGCCAAATGCGTTACGTTGCCAACAACAAAGGCGAATTGGTTGTCATCGGCCGTTCTTGTGAAGTAGTGATTCACGACGATATCGGTCGCGAACGTGAACGTCACAAAGTGCCTTACGGTGCAATCCTGCTGGTACAAGACGGCGAAGCCATTAAAGCCGGTCAAACTTTGGCAACTTGGGATCCGCATACCCGTCCTATGATCACCGAACACGCAGGTACGGTGAAATTCGAGAACGTGGAAGAGGGTGTTACTGTTGCGAAACAAACTGACGATGTAACCGGTTTGTCTACTCTGGTGGTGATTGACGGTAAACGTCGTTCCTCTAGTGCTTCTAAACTGTTGCGTCCAACTGTCAAACTGTTGGATGAAAATGGTCTGGAAATTTGCATCCCAGGTACCACTACCCCAGTTTCTATGGCATTCCCGGTCGGTGCGGTGATTACCATCCGTGAAGGTCAGGAGGTTGGTAAGGGTGATGTGTTGGCGCGTATTCCACAAGCGTCTTCTAAAACCCGCGATATTACCGGTGGTCTGCCACGCGTAGCCGAATTGTTTGAAGCACGCGTGCCGAAAGATGCAGGTATGTTGGCAGAAATTACCGGTACCGTTTCCTTCGGTAAAGAAACCAAAGGTAAACAGCGTCTGATTATTACTGACGTAGACGGTGTAGCATACGAAACCCTGATTTCTAAAGAGAAACAGATTTTGGTACACGACGGTCAAGTGGTAAACCGCGGTGAAACCATCGTAGACGGTGCTGTAGACCCACACGACATTCTGCGTCTGCAAGGTATCGAAGCATTGGCCCGCTACATTGTTCAAGAGGTACAAGAGGTTTACCGCCTGCAAGGTGTGAAGATTTCCGATAAACACATCGAAGTCATCATCCGCCAAATGCTGCGTCGAGTGAACATTGTTGATTCCGGTGATACAGAGTTCATTACTGGTGAGCAAGTTGAGCGTGGCGATGTGATGCTTGCCAATGAAAAAGCCATGGCTGAAGACAAAGAGCCGGCACGTTACGAAAACGTGTTGCTGGGTATTACCAAAGCTTCCTTGTCTACAGACAGCTTTATTTCTGCGGCATCGTTCCAAGAAACAACCCGCGTCTTGACAGAGGCCGCTATTATGGGCAAACAAGACGAGCTGCGCGGTTTGAAAGAGAACGTGATTGTTGGTCGTTTGATTCCTGCCGGTACAGGTTTGACCTACCACCGCAGTCGTCATCAACAATGGCAGCAAGCTGATCAAGAAACTTCTGAAACCGAAGCTTCAGACGAATAATCCCTCGGGATTATTGTGAAAATGAAACCGCAAGACTGGCTTGCGGTTTCATTTTTTAGAGGACATAAAAGAGAGTGGAGTTTCAGGCCATCTAAATAAATAAGGAAAGCAATGGAGAAAATAAGTAGAGAACCAAATTGCGGACTTGTTTAAAATGCCAAAGGCCATCTGAATGTTTCAGACGGCCTTTGTTTCTAAAATTTAGACATAAATTGGAAAACACCAAACTTTATCAGTCATTTGCTTGACTAAACCCTTACAATAAAAATATAATTCCAATCTTGTCGACATGGTGTCGGCAAGTATTTAACTCAACAGGACGAGAAAATATGCCAACTATTAACCAATTGGTACGCAAAGGCCGTCAAAAGCCTGTGTACGTAAACAAAGTGCCTGCACTGGAAGCTTGCCCGCAAAAACGTGGCGTGTGCACCCGTGTATACACAACTACCCCTAAAAAACCTAACTCTGCATTGCGTAAAGTATGTAAAGTTCGCCTGACCAACGGTTTTGAAGTAATTTCATACATCGGCGGTGAAGGTCACAACCTGCAAGAGCACAGCGTCGTATTGATTCGCGGCGGTCGTGTAAAAGACTTGCCAGGTGTACGTTACCACACTGTACGCGGTTCTTTGGATACTGCAGGTGTTAAAGACCGTAAACAAGCCCGTTCTAAATACGGTGCTAAGCGTCCTAAATAATTATTGGGACTCAAATAGGCACGTCGGCCGCCTAAGCTGAACAACGGCCGAGTAAGTGAATACTCAATTGGGTATTCATGGGAATTGACCCAACTGAATAGATTAAAGGAAATTAAAATGCCAAGACGTAGAGAAGTCCCTAAGCGTGACGTACTGCCAGATCCTAAATTCGGCAGCGTTGAGCTGACTAAATTCATGAACGTATTGATGATTGACGGTAAAAAATCTGTTGCAGAACGTATCGTTTACGGTGCACTGGAACAAATCGAGAAAAAAACCGGCAAAGCAGCAATCGAAGTATTCAACGAAGCCATTGCAAACGCCAAACCTATCGTGGAAGTGAAAAGCCGCCGTGTAGGTGGTGCAAACTACCAAGTTCCTGTTGAGGTTCGTCCTTCACGCCGTTTGGCTCTTGCAATGCGCTGGGTTCGCGATGCGGCCCGCAAACGTGGTGAGAAATCCATGGACCTGCGTTTGGCAGGCGAGTTGATTGATGCGTCCGAAGGTCGCGGCGGTGCGTTGAAAAAACGTGAAGAAGTACACCGCATGGCTGAAGCCAACAAAGCATTCTCTCACTTCCGTTTCTAATTTTGAAAGGCTAATAAAATGGCTCGTAAGACCCCGATCAGCCTGTACCGCAACATCGGTATTTCCGCCCATATCGACGCGGGTAAAACCACTACTACAGAACGTATTTTGTTCTATACCGGTTTGACCCACAAATTGGGCGAGGTGCATGACGGTGCGGCTACTACCGACTACATGGAACAAGAGCAAGAGCGTGGTATTACCATTACCTCTGCTGCCGTAACTTCCTACTGGTCCGGTATGGCGAAACAATTCCCCGAACACCGTTTTAACATCATCGACACCCCGGGACACGTTGACTTTACCGTAGAGGTGGAGCGCTCTATGCGTGTATTGGATGGTGCAGTAATGGTTTACTGTGCGGTGGGCGGTGTTCAGCCACAATCTGAAACCGTATGGCGTCAAGCCAACAAATACCAAGTGCCACGCTTGGCGTTTGTAAATAAAATGGACCGTCAAGGTGCCAACTTCTTCCGCGTTGTTGAGCAAATGAAAACCCGTTTGCGCGCAAACCCTGTGCCTATCGTAATTCCGGTTGGTGCAGAAGACAGCTTCAGTGGCGTTGTTGACCTGCTGAAAATGAAATCTATCATCTGGAACGAAGCTGATAAAGGTACAACCTTTACCTATGGCGATATTCCTGCTGAGTTGGTTGAAACTGCTGAAGAATGGCGTCAAAACATGATTGAAGCTGCAGCAGAAGCCAGCGAAGAATTGATGGATAAATACTTGGGCGGCGACGAGCTGACTGAAGAAGAAATCGTAGGCGGATTGCGTCAACGTACTCTGGCAGGCGAAATCCAACCTATGTTGTGTGGTTCTGCATTTAAAAACAAAGGTGTTCAACGTATGTTGGACGCAGTTGTAGAATTGCTGCCAGCTCCTACCGATATTCCTCCGGTTCAAGGTGTTAATCCTAACACTGAAGAAGCCGACAGCCGTCAAGCCAGCGATGAAGAGAAATTCTCTGCATTGGCGTTCAAAATGTTGAACGATAAATACGTTGGTCAGCTGACTTTCATCCGCGTTTACTCTGGTGTCGTGAAGTCCGGTGATACCGTATTGAACTCTGTAAAAGGCACTCGTGAACGTATCGGCCGTTTGGTACAAATGACTGCTGCGGACCGTACTGAAATTGAAGAAGTACGTGCTGGTGATATCGCAGCCGCTATCGGTCTGAAAGACGTTACTACCGGTGAAACCTTGTGTGCGGAAAGCGCACCGATTATCTTGGAACGCATGGAATTCCCTGAGCCGGTAATCCATATTGCCGTTGAGCCGAAAACCAAAGCCGACCAAGAGAAAATGGGTATCGCCTTGAACCGTTTGGCTAAAGAAGACCCGTCTTTCCGTGTTCGTACAGACGAAGAATCCGGTCAAACCATTATTTCGGGTATGGGTGAGCTGCACCTGGAAATTATTGTTGACCGTATGAAACGCGAATTCGGAGTGGAAGCAAATATCGGTGCGCCTCAAGTGGCTTACCGCGAAACTATCCGCAAAGAAGTCGAAGCCGAATACAAACACGCTAAACAATCCGGTGGTAAAGGTCAATACGGTCACGTTGTGATCAAAATGGAACCTATGGAGCCGGGTGGTGCAGGTTACGAATTTATCGATGAAATTAAAGGTGGTGTGATTCCTCGCGAATTCATTCCGTCTGTCGATAAAGGTATCCGCGATACCCTGCCTAACGGTATCGTTGCAGGCTACCCAGTAGTTGACGTACGCGTACGTTTGATCTTTGGTTCTTCACACGACGTTGACTCCTCTCAACTGGCCTTCGAATTGGCTGCTTCTCAAGCCTTCAAAGAAGGTATGCGTAAAGCCAATCCTGCTCTGCTTGAGCCGATCATGGCAGTTGAAGTGGAAACCCCTGAAGAATACATGGGTGACGTAATGGGCGACTTGAACCGTCGTCGTGGCGTTGTATTGGGTATGGATGATGACGGTATCGGCGGTAAAAAAGTCCGTGCCGAAGTACCTCTGGCAGAAATGTTCGGTTATTCTACCGACCTGCGTTCTGCAACCCAAGGCCGCGCTACTTACTCTATGGAGTTCAAGAAATATTCTGAAGCTCCTGCCCACGTAGCTGCTGCTGTAACTGAAGCCCGTAAAGGCTAATCAGGTAAATAGGTCGTCTGAAAGACTGAAATGATTTTTCAGACGGCCTCTGTTCTTTAATCGATCTTTAATGTAAAGGAATTAGCTCATGGCTAAGGAAAAATTTGAACGTAGCAAACCGCACGTAAACGTTGGCACCATCGGTCACGTTGACCATGGTAAAACCACTCTGACTGCTGCTTTGACTACTATTTTGGCTAAAAAATTCGGTGGTGCTGCAAAAGCTTACGATCAAATCGACAACGCTCCCGAAGAAAAAGCCCGTGGTATTACCATTAATACCTCACACGTAGAATACGAAACCGAAACCCGCCACTACGCACACGTAGACTGCCCGGGTCACGCCGACTACGTTAAAAACATGATTACCGGTGCCGCACAAATGGACGGCGCAATCTTGGTATGTTCCGCTGCCGACGGTCCTATGCCGCAAACCCGCGAACACATCCTGTTGGCCCGCCAAGTAGGCGTGCCTTACATCATCGTGTTCATGAACAAATGCGACATGGTTGACGATGCCGAGCTGTTGGAGCTGGTTGAAATGGAAATCCGTGACTTGCTGTCAAGCTACGACTTCCCAGGCGACGACTGCCCGATCGTACAAGGTTCTGCACTGAAAGCCTTGGAAGGCGACGCTGCTTACGAAGAAAAAATCTTCGAATTGGCTGCTGCATTGGACAGCTACATCCCGACTCCTGAGCGTGCTGTGGACAAACCGTTCTTGTTGCCTATCGAAGACGTATTCTCTATCTCCGGCCGTGGTACAGTAGTAACCGGTCGCGTAGAGCGCGGTATCATCCACGTTGGTGACGAGATCGAAATCGTAGGTCTGAAAGAAACCCAAAAAACCACTTGCACCGGCGTTGAAATGTTCCGCAAACTGCTGGACGAAGGTCAAGCAGGTGACAACGTAGGCGTATTGCTGCGTGGTACTAAACGTGAAGACGTAGAGCGTGGTCAAGTATTGGCTAAACCAGGTACCATTACTCCTCACACCAAATTCAAAGCTGAAGTATACGTACTGAGCAAAGAAGAGGGTGGTCGTCATACTCCGTTCTTCGCCAACTACCGTCCACAATTCTACTTCCGTACTACTGACGTAACTGGTGCAGTTACTTTGGAAGAAGGAGTAGAAATGGTAATGCCAGGTGAGAACGTAACCATTACTGTAGAACTGATTGCGCCAATCGCTATGGAAGAAGGTCTGCGCTTTGCGATTCGCGAAGGTGGTCGTACCGTAGGTGCGGGTGTGGTTTCTTCTGTAATCGCTTAATTGAGGGATATTGATAAATGGCAAACCAAAAAATCCGTATCCGCCTGAAAGCTTATGATTACAGTCTGATTGACCGTTCCGCACAAGAAATCGTTGAAACTGCCAAACGTACTGGCGCTGTTGTTAAAGGTCCAATTCCTTTGCCAACTAAAATCGAACGTTTCAACATCTTGCGTTCTCCGCACGTGAACAAAACTTCTCGTGAGCAATTGGAAATCCGTACCCACTTGCGTCTGATGGACATCGTGGATTGGACTGACAAAACTACTGATGCACTGATGAAACTGGATCTTCCAGCAGGTGTAGATGTAGAAATTAAAGTTCAATAAGAACTGAAAAACCGAACAGCTTGGCTGTTCGGTTTTTTATAAAATTCTTAGGCCGTCTGAAAATTTTCAGATATTTGGCAACACTTCATCCAAAAAAATGATGGGTTTAAGAAGTTAAATTGAAATTTTTGTTGATATTTCTTTGATTTGTCAATTATAATGGCGGACTTGGTACATCCGTATCAAGTTTAACTTTGTCTGAAAGGCAGGCCAATCGTAGCCCGCCCCTTTACTTAAAAGGAAAATAATCATGACTTTAGGTCTGGTTGGACGCAAAGTTGGTATGACTCGCGTGTTCGACGAACAGGGTGTTTCTGTTCCGGTAACCGTTTTAGATATGTCTGCCAACCGCGTTACACAAGTGAAATCCAAAGATACTGACGGCTACACTGCTATACAAGTTACCTTTGGTCAGAAAAAAGCTAATCGTGTCAACAAAACTGAAGCCGGTCACTTTGCTAAAGCTGGTGTTGAAGCTGGTCGCGGTTTGGTTGAATTTGCTTTGACTGAAGAAAAACTGGCTGAATTGAAAGCCGGTGATGAAATTACTGTTTCTATGTTTGAAGTTGGTCAATTGGTAGATGTAACCGGTACATCTAAAGGTAAAGGTTTCTCTGGTACGATCAAACGTCATAACTTCGGTGCTCAACGTACTTCCCACGGTAACTCCCGTTCTCACCGTGTTCCTGGTTCTATCGGTATGGCACAAGACCCTGGTCGCGTGTTCCCTGGTAAACGTATGGCAGGTCAATACGGTAACACTAAAGCAACTGTTCAAAAATTGGAAGTTGTACGTGTTGATGCTGAACGCCAACTCTTGTTGGTTAAAGGTGCTGTTCCTGGTTCGGTTAACAGCGACGTCGTGGTTCGTCCTAGCGTGAAAGTGGGTGCGTAATGGAATTGAAAGTAATTGACGCTAAAGGACAAGTATCTGGCAGCTTGGCTGTTTCTGATGCTTTGTTTGCTCGTGAATACAATGAAGCTCTGGTTCACCAACTGGTTACTGCTTACTTAGCAAATGCCCGTTCTGGTAATCGTGCTCAAAAAACTCGTGCCGAAGTAAACCACTCTACTAAAAAACCATGGCGCCAAAAAGGTACCGGCCGTGCTCGTTCCGGTATGACTTCTTCTCCGCTGTGGCGTAAAGGTGGTCGTGCATTCCCAAACAAACCTGATGAAAACTTCACTCAAAAAGTGAACCGTAAAATGTACCGTGCCGGTATGGCGACTATTTTGTCCCAATTGGCTCGTGATGAACGTTTGTTTGCAATCGAAGCATTGACTGCTGAAACTCCTAAAACTAAAGTTTTTGCTGAACAAGTGAAAAATTTGGGTTTGGAGCAAGTTCTGTTTGTAACTAAACAGCTCGACGAGAATGTTTACTTGGCTTCACGCAACTTGCCTAACGTATTGGTTTTGGAAGCTCAACAAGTTGATCCTTACAGCTTGCTGCGTTACAAAAAAGTCGTTATCACTAAAGATGCAGTTGCACAATTAGAGGAGCAATGGGTATGAATCAACAACGTTTGACTCAAGTAATCTTGGAACCTATCGTTTCTGAAAAAAGCAACGTATTGGCTGAAAAACGTAACCAAATGACGTTTAAAGTTTTGGCAAATGCAACTAAACCTGAAATTAAAGCGGCTGTTGAGCTGCTGTTCGGCGTTCAAGTTGCAGACGTTACTACTGTTACCATTAAAGGTAAAGTTAAACGTTTTGGTCGCACTTTAGGTCGTCGCAGCGATGTTAAAAAGGCTTATGTAAGCTTGGCTGCCGGTCAAGAGTTGGATTTGGAAGCCGCTGCTGCAGCTGCAGATAAGGAATAAACAAAATGGCAATCGTTAAAATGAAGCCGACCTCTGCAGGCCGTCGCGGCATGGTTCGCGTGGTAACAGAAGGTTTGCACAAAGGTGCACCTTATGCACCTCTGCTGGAAAAGAAAAATTCTACTGCCGGTCGTAACAACAATGGTCATATCACTACCCGTCATAAAGGTGGTGGTCATAAACATCATTACCGCGTCGTAGATTTTAAACGTAACAAAGACGGTATCCCTGCAAAAGTAGAGCGTATCGAATATGACCCTAACCGTACTGCATTTATCGCACTGTTGTGCTATGCAGATGGTGAGCGTCGCTACATTATTGCTCCTCGTGGTATTCAAGCCGGTGCAGTATTGGTTTCCGGTGCTGAAGCTGCGATCAAAGTAGGTAACACTCTGCCGATCCGCAATATTCCTGTTGGTACAACTATTCACTGTATCGAAATGAAACCAGGTAAAGGTGCACAAATTGCACGTTCTGCTGGTGCTTCTGCGGTATTGCTTGCAAAAGAAGGTGCTTACGCACAGGTTCGTTTGCGTTCTGGCGAAGTACGCAAAATTAGCGTAAATTGCCGTGCAACTATCGGTGAAGTTGGTAACGAAGAACAAAGCCTGAAAAAAATCGGTAAAGCTGGTGCTAACCGCTGGCGTGGTATTCGTCCGACCGTTCGTGGTGTTGTAATGAACCCTGTTGATCACCCACATGGTGGTGGTGAAGGCCGTACTGGTGAGGCTCGCGAACCGGTTAGCCCATGGGGTACTCCTGCTAAGGGCTACCGCACTCGTAATAACAAACGCACGGATAACATGATTGTTCGTCGTCGTTACTCAAATAAAGGTTAATTAGTATGGCTCGTTCATTAAAAAAAGGCCCATATGTAGACCTGCATTTGCTGAAAAAAGTAGATGCTGCTCGTGCAAGCAACGACAAACGCCCAATTAAAACTTGGTCACGTCGTTCTACCATTTTGCCTGATTTCATCGGTCTGACTATCGCTGTTCACAACGGTCGCACTCACGTGCCTGTGTTCATCAGCGATAACATGGTTGGTCATAAATTAGGTGAGTTCTCATTGACCCGTACCTTTAAAGGCCACTTGGCTGATAAAAAGGCTAAAAAGAAATAAGGTGAATCATGAGAGTAAGTGCACAACATAAAAACGCCCGTATTTCAGCTCAAAAAGTTCGTTTGGTAGCTGATTTGATTCGTGGTAAAGACGTTGCCCAAGCTTTGAATATCTTGGCATTCAGCCCTAAAAAAGGTGCTGAGCTGATTAAAAAAGTATTGGAATCAGCAATCGCCAATGCCGAGCACAACAATGGTGCCGACATTGACGAACTGAAAGTGGTAACTATCTTTGTTGACAAAGGCCCAAGCTTGAAACGTTTCCAAGCTCGTGCCAAAGGTCGCGGTAACCGCATCGAGAAACAAACTTGTCATATTAACGTGACAGTGGGCAACTAAGGAAAAGCTATGGGACAAAAGATTAACCCTACAGGCTTTCGCCTGGCGGTAACTAAAGACTGGGCTTCAAAATGGTTTGCTAAAAGCACCGACTTTTCTACTGTTTTGAAACAAGATATTGATGTTCGTAACTACTTGCGTAAAAAACTGGCTAATGCTTCAGTTGGTCGCGTAGTGATTGAACGTCCTGCTAAATCTGCACGTATTACCATTCACTCTGCTCGTCCAGGTGTGGTTATTGGTAAAAAAGGCGAGGATATCGAAATCTTGAAACGTGACTTGCAAGCTCTGATGGGTGTGCCTGTTCATGTAAATATTGAAGAGATTCGTCGTCCTGAATTGGATGCTCAAATCATTGCTGATGGTATTGCCCAGCAGCTTGAAAAACGTGTTCAATTCCGTCGCGCTATGAAACGTGCAATGCAAAATGCAATGCGTTCTGGTGCTAAAGGCATCAAGATCATGACTTCAGGCCGCCTGAATGGTGCTGATATTGCTCGTAGCGAATGGTACCGTGAAGGTCGTGTACCTTTGCATACTTTGCGTGCGAACGTAGATTATGCAACTAGCGAAGCACACACTACTTATGGTGTACTGGGTCTGAAAGTTTGGGTTTATACAGAAGGTAATATTAAATCTTCTAAATCTGAGCATGAGAAGAAACAAAGAAAGGCAGGTGGACGTAATGCTGCAGCCAACTAGACTGAAATATCGCAAGCAACAAAAAGGCCGTAACACCGGTATTGCTACTCGCGGTAACAAAGTAAGTTTCGGTGAGTTCGGTTTGAAAGCCGTAGGCCGTGGTCGTTTGACTGCCCGCCAAATCGAAGCTGCTCGTCGTACTATGACTCGTCATATTAAACGTGGCGGTCGTATTTGGATTCGTGTATTCCCTGATAAACCAATTACTGAGAAACCTATCCAAGTTCGTATGGGTGGCGGTAAAGGTAATGTGGAATATTACATTGCTGAAGTTAAACCAGGCAAGGTATTGTACGAAATGGACGGTGTTCCTGAGTCTTTGGCTCGTGAAGCATTTGAATTGGCCGCTGCCAAATTGCCTATTCCTACAACCTTTGTAGTAAGACAGGTGGGTCAATAATGAAAGCAAATGAATTGAAAGACAAATCTATTGAGCAATTAAACTCTGATTTGTTGGACTTGTTGAAAGCTCAGTTTGGCTTACGCATGCAAAATGCAACCGGTCAGTTGGGTAAATCTAGCGAGTTGAAACGTGTACGCCGCGATATTGCTCGTATTAAAACCATTTTAACTGAAAAAGGTGCTAAGTAATGAGCGAAGCTAAAAATGTTCGTACTTTGCAAGGCAAAGTGGTAAGCGACAAAATGGACAAAACTGTTACAGTATTGGTTGAGCGTAAAGTTAAACACCCTCTGTACGGTAAAATTATTCGTTTATCAACTAAAATCCATGCTCATGATGAAAACAATCAATATGGCATTGGTGACGTAGTGGTAATCGAGGAATCTCGTCCTTTGTCAAAAACCAAGTCTTGGGTTGTAAAAGAATTGGTTGAGAAAGCGCGTACTGTTTGATTTAAAACACAGTAATGTAGCTTAATAAGAAACGAAGTCTTGCAGCAAAGTTAATTTGCGTGTAAACTTCGTTTCTTATCTTCCAGCTTCTTATGGAAGTTTCTCTCCCTTCGGGATCCAAGACTGGTTTACTAGAACCGTGAAGGTTTCATTTAATAAGCAGCTTAAAGTAAGGTGCGAGTTATATGAAAGTGGTAAATTAAGTTGGTTAATTTAAAGGTACTAATATGATTCAAATGCAGACCATCTTAGATGTGGCTGATAACTCTGGTGCGCGTCGCGTAATGTGCATCAAAGTATTGGGCGGATCTAAGCGTCGCTACGCTTCTGTTGGCGACATTATTAAAGTTGCAGTTAAGGATGCAGCCCCACGTGGTCGTGTCAAAAAAGGTGATGTATACAATGCGGTAGTTGTTCGTACTGCTAAGGGTGTACGTCGTCCTGATGGTGCGTTAATTAAATTCGATAACAATGCTGCTGTGTTGTTGAATAATAAACTTGAACCTCTGGGTACCCGTATTTTTGGTCCGGTAACCCGTGAATTGCGTACTGAGCGATTTATGAAAATCGTTTCATTGGCGCCTGAAGTATTATAAGGAATAGCGCGATGAATAAGATCATTAAAGGCGATCAGGTTGTAGTGATTACTGGTAAAGATAAAGGTAAGCAAGGTCAAGTAGTTCGAGTGTTGGGTGATAAAGTTGTTGTTGAGGGTGTTAATGTTGTGAAACGCCATCAAAAACCTAATCCAATGCGTGGTATTGAGGGTGGTATTATTACTAAAGAAATGCCTTTGGATATTTCTAATATTGCAATCCTGAATCCGGAAACTAATAAAGCAGACCGTGTTGGTATTAAGCTGATTGAAAATGAAGGCAAAGTTAAACGCGTTCGTTTCTTCAAATCAAATGGCTCTATCATTGGAGCATAAGGAGATAACATGGCTCGTTTGAGAGAGTTTTATAAAGATACAGTTGTTCCTGAATTAGTTAAACAATTTGGTTACAAATCAGTAATGGAAGTTCCACGTATTGAAAAAATCACCTTGAATATGGGTGTGGGTGAAGCTGTTGCTGATAAAAAAGTTATGGAGCATGCTGTTTCTGATTTAGAGAAAATTGCTGGTCAAAAACCAGTTGTTACTGTTGCTCGTAAATCTATCGCAGGTTTTAAAATCCGTGATAACTATCCAGTTGGTTGCAAAGTAACATTGCGTCGTGATCAAATGTTTGAATTCTTGGATCGTTTGATTACTATTGCGTTGCCTCGCGTACGTGACTTCCGTGGTGTAAGCGGTAAATCATTTGATGGTCGTGGCAATTACAATATGGGCGTTCGTGAGCAAATTATTTTCCCGGAAATTGAATACGATAAAATCGATGCTTTGCGTGGTTTGAACATTACTATTACAACTACTGCAAAAACTGATGAAGAAGCGAAAGCTTTGTTGTCACTGTTCAAGTTTCCGTTTAAAGGATAATCATGGCTAAGAAAGCACTTATTAATCGTGAGCTGAAACGTCAAGCATTGGCGAAAAAGTTTGCAGCTAAACGTGAGGCAATTTTCGCTGTTATTAATGATGCTAATGCGACTGAAGAAGAACGTTTTGAAGCACGTTTGAAATTTCAATCCATTCCTCGTAATGCAGCACCTGTACGTCAACGTCGTCGTTGTGCTTTAACAGGTCGTCCTCGTGGCACTTTCCGTAAATTTGGTTTGGGCCGTATTAAAATCCGTGAAATCGCTATGCGTGGCGAGATCCCTGGTGTTGTTAAAGCTAGCTGGTAATAGGAGTATAAATAATGAGTATGCATGATCCTATTTCCGATATGTTGACTCGTATTCGCAATGCGCAACGTGCTAATAAAGCAGCAGTTGCCATGCCTTCCTCAAAACTGAAATGTGCAATTGCAAAAGTTCTGAAAGAAGAAGGTTATATCGAGGATTTTGCGGTTTCTGCTGATGCAAAACCGGTATTGGAAATTCAATTAAAATACTATGCAGGTCGTCCTGTGATTGAGCAAATTAAACGTGTTTCACGTCCAGGTTTGCGTATTTACAAAGCATCAAGTGAGATCCCTAGCGTAATGAATGGCTTGGGTGTCGCTATTGTTAGTACTTCTAAAGGTGTAATGACTGATCGCAAAGCCCGTTCTGAGGGTGTTGGTGGTGAGTTGTTGTGCATCGTAGCCTAGTGGAGAAAAGTAAATGTCACGCGTCGCAAAAAACCCAGTGACTGTTCCTGCTGGTGTAGAAGTAAAATTCGGAACAGATACATTGGTTATCAAAGGTAAAAACGGCGAATTGTCTTTTCCTTTGCATTCCGATGTTGCTATTGAACTGAACGATGGTAAATTGACTTTTGCTGCAAAAAATGACAGTAAACAGGCTAATGCTATGTCTGGTACTGCTCGTGCATTGGTTAATAACATGGTTAAGGGTGTTTCTGAAGGTTTTGAGAAAAAACTTCAATTGATTGGTGTGGGTTATCGTGCCCAAGCTCAAGGCAAAGTTTTGAACTTGTCTTTGGGTTTCTCTCATCCAATCGTATATGAAATGCCTGAAGGTGTTTCTGTTCAAACTCCTAGCCAAACAGAAATCGTTTTGACTGGTGCAGATAAACAAGTGGTTGGCCAAGTCGCTGCTGAAATTCGCGCATTCCGTTCTCCTGAGCCTTATAAAGGTAAAGGTGTTCGTTATGTGGGTGAAGTAGTAGTGATGAAAGAAGCCAAGAAAAAATAATTGAGGTTCACTAATGGATAAACATACAACCCGACTCCGTCGTGCACGCAAAACCCGTGCGCGTATTGCGGACTTGAAAATGGTAAGATTATGTGTGTTCCGCAGCAATAATCATATTTATGCTCAAGTAATTAGTGCTGAAGGTGATAAAGTATTGGCTCAAGCCTCTACATTGGAAGCTGAAGTACGTAGTAGCCTGAAATCAGGTAGTAACGTTGAAGCAGCAGCTGTAGTTGGTAAGCGTATTGCTGAAAAAGCTAAAGCAGCGGGTGTTGAAAAAGTTGCTTTTGACCGTTCAGGTTTCCAATATCACGGTCGTGTGAAAGCTTTGGCTGAAGCTGCACGTGAAAATGGTTTAAGCTTCTAATATTTGGAGACTTTCAGATGGCAAAACATGAAATTGAAGAACGCGGTGACGGCCTGATTGAAAAGATGGTCGCAGTTAATCGCGTGACTAAAGTAGTTAAAGGTGGTCGTATCATGGCTTTCTCCGCACTGACTGTTGTTGGTGATGGTGATGGTCGCATCGGTATGGGCAAAGGCAAATCAAAAGAAGTACCAGTTGCTGTTCAAAAAGCAATGGATCAAGCTCGACGCTCTATGATTAAAGTACCTTTGAAAAACGGTACTATTCATCATGAGGTTATTGGTCGTCATGGTGCTACTAAGGTATTTATGCAACCTGCTAAAGAAGGTAGCGGTGTAAAAGCTGGTGGTCCAATGCGTTTAGTATTTGATGCTATGGGTATTCATAACATTTCAGCTAAAGTACATGGTTCTACTAATCCTTACAATATTGTACGCGCTACATTAGACGGTTTGTCTAAACTGTATACCCCTGCTGATATTGCTGCTAAACGTGGCTTGACAGTAGAAGATATTTTGGGAGCTAACCATGACTGAGCAAAAAAAGATTAAAGTTACATTGGTTAAGAGCCTGATCGGTACAATTGAATCTCATCGTGCATGTGCTCGTGGTTTAGGTTTGCGCCGCCGTGAACATACTGTAGAGGTTTTGGATACCCCTGAAAACCGTGGCATGATCAATAAAATCAGCTACTTGTTGAAAGTGGAGTCTTAATATGTTTTTGAATACTATTCAACCTGCTGAGGGTGCTACTCGCGCCAGTCGTCGTGTAGGCCGTGGTATTGGTAGCGGCTTGGGTAAGACAGGTGGTCGTGGTCATAAAGGTCAAAAAAGCCGTTCTGGTGGCTTCCACAAGGTAGGTTTTGAAGGCGGTCAAATGCCTTTGCAACGCCGTCTGCCGAAACGTGGTTTCAAATCTTTGACTGCTGCCGCAAATGCTGAAGTTCGTTTGAGTGAATTAAATCTGATTGCTGTGAACGAGATTGATGTCTTGGTTCTTAAACAAGCTGGTCTGATTCCTGCAACTGTTTCTAATGTAAAAGTTATTGCTTCTGGTGAAATCTCAAAAGCAGTTACCTTGAAAGGTGTAAAAGCTACTAAAGGTGCTAAAGCTGCTATTGAAGCTGCCGGTGGTAAAGTAGAAGAATAAGGCTTGCACTACAGTGGCTAATCAACAATCTTTATCAGGATTATCCAAATTTGGTGATCTGAAAAAACGTCTGGCGTTCCTTTTAGGTGCTTTAGTCGTTTTCCGTATTGGTGCTCATATACCGGTACCGGGCGTAGATGCTGTTGCATTAGCTAAGTTATACGAAGGCGCTGCAAACGGCATATTCGGAATGTTAAATATGTTCTCGGGTGGTTCGTTGGAGCGCTTTAGTATATTTGCAATTGGTATCATGCCTTATATTTCGGCATCGATTATTGTTCAGCTTGCTTCTGAGATTGTTCCTTCTTTAAAAGCTTTGAAGAAGGAAGGTGAGGCTGGTAGAAAAATAATTACGAAGTATACTAGGTATGGGACGGTATTATTGGCTGTATTGCAAAGCTTTGGTGTTGCAACATTTGTTTATCAACAAGGTGTTGTTGTAACAACTTCGCTTGAGTTTCATATTTCTACAGTAGTCTGTTTGGTTACAGGTACTATGTTTCTGATGTGGTTAGGGGAGCAAATTACCGAGCGTGGTATTGGTAATGGTATTTCTTTAATCATTACAGCAGGCATTGTATCGGGTATCCCATCCGGTATTGTTCGGTTGTTAACTTTGACTGAACAAGGTTCCATGAGTATGTTGATGGCAGTATCAATTGTGATTGGTATTTTGCTGTTGATCTATGCTGTAGTTTATTTTGAGAGTGCTCAGCGTAAAGTTCCTGTGCATTATGCTAAAAGACAGTTTGGCTCTGGAATGATGCCGGGACAAAGCATTCATATGCCGTTCAAGCTAAATATGGCAGGTGTTATTCCTCCTATTTTTGCTTCCAGTATCATTTTATTTCCATCTACCCTTTTAGGTTGGTTTGGTTCAAATAGTACAAATTCTGTTCTTCATAAGGTTGCTGCGATGCTGCAACACGGACAGCCTTTGTATATTGTATTATTTGCCACAACTATCATCTTCTTCTGCTATTTCTATACTGCTTTAGTATTTAGCCCTAAAGAGATGGCTGAAAATTTGAAGAAGAGTGGTGCATTTGTGCCGGGTATTCGCCCAGGTGAGCAAACCTCTAGATATTTGGAAAAAGTTGTACTGAGACTGACATTATTTGGTGCTTTGTATATTACTACAATCTGTCTGATACCTGAATTTTTAACGACGGCATTGAAAGTTCCTTTCTATTTAGGTGGAACATCTCTGCTCATTTTGGTTGTCGTTACAATGGATTTTAGGACGCAAATCAATTCATATCGAATGAGTAGTCAGTATGAAGACTTGATGAGTCGTCCAGATATGAAATCTTTGTCACGTAAGTAGGCTTATGGCTAAAGAAGATACCATACAGATGCAGGGCGAAATCCTTGAGACTTTGCCCAATGCAACATTTAAAGTAAAACTGGAAAATGATCATGTAGTACTTGGTCATATATCTGGCAAAATGCGGATGCACTATATCCGTATTTCTCCAGGTGATAAGGTAACAGTTGAATTGACTCCTTATGATTTAACCCGTGCTCGGATTGTTTTCCGAGCAAGATAAACGATAAAAGGAAATAAAATGCGTGTACAACCTTCTGTAAAGAAAATTTGTCGCAATTGCAAGATTATTCGTCGTAATCGTGTAGTTCGCGTAATTTGTACTGACCCACGTCACAAACAACGTCAAGGTTAAGAAGCTAGTTTTCTTAACTATTGATTTTGTGGTATAGTGACATACTTTACCCTAAAAAGGAAAAAATATGGCTCGTATTGCAGGGGTAAATATCCCTAATAATGCCCATATCGTAATTGGCCTTCAGGCTATTTATGGTATTGGTGCGACTCGTGCTAAATTGATTTGTGAGGCAGCAAATATTGCTCCTAGTACTAAAGCAAAAGATTTGGACGAGGCTCAATTAGACGCTTTGCGTGAGCAAGTTGCTAAATATGAAGTTGAAGGCGATTTGCGTCGTGAAGTAACGATGAGCATTAAACGACTGATGGATATGGGTTGCTATCGCGGCTTCCGTCATCGTCGTGGCTTGCCTTGTCGTGGTCAACGCACTCGCACAAATGCTCGTACCCGTAAAGGTCCGCGCAAAGCGATTGCCGGTAAGAAATAAATTTTAAGGAATTTGATTAATGGCTAAAGCAAACACAGCTTCGCGTGTACGTAAAAAAGTACGTAAAACCGTAAGCGAAGGTATTGTGCACGTTCATGCATCTTTCAACAATACCATCATTACAATCACTGACCGTCAAGGCAATGCATTGTCTTGGGCTACCTCTGGCGGCGCTGGTTTTAAAGGTTCTCGTAAAAGTACACCATTTGCAGCACAAGTTGCAGCAGAAGCAGCTGGTAAAGTTGCCCAAGAGTATGGCGTTAAAAATTTAGAAGTTCGCATTAAAGGCCCTGGCCCTGGTCGCGAATCTTCTGTACGTGCTTTAAACGCTCTTGGTTTCAAGATTACCAGCATTACTGACGTTACCCCGTTGCCTCATAACGGTTGCCGTCCGCCTAAAAAACGTCGTATTTAATATTGGAGTGATTTAAAACATGGCACGTTATATTGGCCCTAAATGTAAATTAGCACGTCGCGAAGGTACGGATCTGTTTTTGAAGAGTGCACGTCGCTCTTTGGATTCCAAATGTAAAATGGATTCTGCACCTGGTCAACACGGTGCGAAAAAACCACGTTTGTCAGACTACGGTTTGCAATTGCGTGAAAAACAAAAAATCCGTCGTATTTATGGCGTATTAGAGCGTCAATTCCGTCGTTACTTTGCGGAAGCAGATCGTCGTAAAGGCTCTACCGGTGAATTGCTGCTTCAATTGCTGGAGTCTCGTTTGGACAATGTCGTTTACCGTATGGGTTTTGGCTCTACTCGCGCCGAAGCACGTCAATTGGTTTCTCACAAAGCTATCATTGTAAACGGTCAAGTTGTTAATATCCCTTCTTTCCAAGTTAAAGCAGGTGATGTTGTAGCTGTTCGTGAAAAAGCTAAGAAACAAGTACGTATCCAAGAAGCATTGAGCCTGGCTACTCAAATTGGCTTGCCAAGCTGGGTATCTGTTGATGCCGATAAATTGGAAGGCGTATTCAAAAATATGCCGGATCGCTCAGAATTGTCTGGCGATATTAATGAACAGCTGGTGGTAGAGTTCTACTCTAAATAATGCTAGCTCAATGAGGGACAGTTAAATGCAAAATAGCACAACCGAATTTTTGAAACCTCGTCAAATCGATGTAGATACTTTGTCTTCCACTCGGGCCAAGGTGTCTATGCAGCCATTTGAACGTGGTTTTGGTCATACTTTAGGTAATGCTTTGCGTCGTATCTTACTGTCATCCATGAATGGCTTTGCCCCAACTGAAGTAGTTATTTCCGGCGTATTGCACGAATACTCTACTATTGATGGTGTTCAAGAGGATGTTGTCGACGTTCTCTTGAACATTAAAGGTATCGTATTCAAGCTTCACGGTCGTAACCAAGTTCAGTTGACTTTGAAAAAAACAGGTGCCGGTGCTGTTGTAGCCGGTGATATTGATTTGCCACACGATGTGGAAATCATCAATCCTGAACATGTTATTTGCCACTTGGCTGACAATGGCCAAATCGACATGGAAATTAAAGTTGAGCAAGGTCGTGGTTATCAATCTGTTTCAGGCCGTCGCGTATTGCGTGATGAGAACAAACAGATTGGTGCGATTCAGTTGGATGCGAGCTTTTCGCCCATCAGTCGTGTTAGCTTTGAAGTTGAACCTGCACGCGTAGAGCAACGCACGGATTTGGATAAATTGGTTTTGGATATTGAAACCAATGGTTCTATTGATCCAGAAGAAGCTGTACGTAGTGCCGCACGTATCTTAATTGACCAAATGTCTATTTTTGCAGATCTGCAAGGTACTCCGGTTGAAGAGGTTGAAGAAAAAGCGCCTCCTATCGATCCTATCTTGCTGCGTCCTGTAGATGATTTGGAATTAACCGTACGTTCAGCTAATTGTCTGAAAGCTGAAGATATTTACTATATTGGCGATTTGATTCAACGTACTGAAACCGAGCTTCTCAAGACCCCTAATTTGGGTCGTAAATCTTTGAATGAGATCAAAGAAGTGTTGGCCTCTAAAGGTCTGACATTAGGTTCCAAATTAGAAGCTTGGCCGCCTGTAGGCTTAGAAAAGCCGTAAGTTTGAAGATTAAAGGATAATGACATGCGTCATCGTAATGGCAACCGCAAATTAAACCGTACTAGCAGCCACCGTGCTGCGATGCTGCGCAATATGGCGAATTCCTTGTTGACTCACGAAACCATCGTGACAACTTTGCCTAAAGCAAAAGAATTGCGCCGCGTAGTTGAGCCCTTGATTACCTTGGGTAAAAAACCTTCTTTGGCAAACCGTCGTTTGGCTTTTGACCGCACTCGCGATCGTGATGTTGTAGTTAAATTGTTTGACGAATTGGGTCCACGCTTTGCTGCTCGTAACGGCGGCTATGTTCGTGTACTGAAATACGGTTTCCGTAAAGGCGACAATGCTCCTTTGGCATTGGTTGAATTGGTTGATAAAGCAGCTAATTCTGCTGAATAAGCAAATTAATATGAAAGCACTACCTGTTTAGGTGGTGCTTTTTTATTTGGATAGACCCTTTCTCATTTCGCAGTGCTACAATTCAGATTTCATACGGCTGACAGGATCAGGCGTTGTAGCTCCCTTTCTCATTTCGCAGTGCTACAATGCCGGCGCAAATCAGGGATGACCGCGCGAAGTTGTAGCTCCCTTTCTCATTTCGCAGTGCTACAATGAGGGGAAAATACGGCAAGCTGGTGTGTCAGTTGTAGCTCCCTTTCTCATTTCGCAGTGCTACAATTACAACCTTTGAGCAATACGCCCAATTTATGTTGTAGCTCCCTTTCTCATTTCGCAGTGCTACAATGCCAGCGCAAGCAAATCGATATCGTTGGGAGTTGTAGCTCCCTTTCTCATTTCGCAGTGCTACAATCAAAGAGGTTATGGCGCATGAGGCGTTACAGTTGTAGCTCCCTTTCTCATTTCGCAGTGCTACAATATGAGGCCTTGCAAGGCGCAAACGCTACAAGTTGTAGCTCCCTTTCTCATTTCGCAGTGCTACAATCTTTTTTTAATTGCCGCAAAAGAACATCAAGTTGTAGCTCCCTTTCTCATTTCGCAGTGCTACAATCCGGGCAAACTGCTGATCATCGGCGGCGGTGTTGTAGCTCCCTTTCTCATTTCGCAGTGCTACAATGAAGCAGGTATTCGCCAAGGTGTTAGCTTCGTTGTAGCTCCCTTTCTCATTTCGCAGTGCTACAATTTTGACGTCTTGTACGTCGTCGGCAAATGTGTTGTAGCTCCCTTTCTCATTTCGCAGTGCTACAATAATCAGATTATATAAAACGCCACATAATAAGTTGTAGCTCCCTTTCTCATTTCGCAGTGCTACAATTACGGCTATGCAGGCACAAGCAGCGGAAGTGTTGTAGCTCCCTTTCTCATTTCGCAGTGCTACAATTTTGGTTTCCGGCCGCTCGTTATATCCGTGGTTGTAGCTCCCTTTCTCATTTCGCAGTGCTACAATTTGTGATTTCTTTCAGTGGTGTACCTTGGTGTTGTAGCTCCCTTTCTCATTTCGCAGTGCTACAATGCAAACTCTATGCAGGTTTGTAGCGTTGAGGTTGTAGCTCCCTTTCTCATTTCGCAGTGCTACAATCCCTAAACCTGTTATATCCAATTTAGATAAGTTGTAGCTCCCTTTCTCATTTCGCAGTGCTACAATCGTTAACAAATTTACGTTATGTTAACGCGTGTTGTAGCTCCCTTTCTCATTTCGCAGTGCTACAATGACGGGGAAGACGCATATTTGGCATATATGGTTGTAGCTCCCTTTCTCATTTCGCAGTGCTACAATATAAGAGTTCTTATAAATTTCAGTCAAATTGTTGTAGCTCCCTTTCTCATTTCGCAGTGCTACAATACCTCAACGGGAAACCCTTATTCTATAAGGGTTTCCCATTTTATTTGGTCTGAAAAATAGGACTTAAAATAATAATAGTTGGTCTGAATTTACTCTTTTTTCTTGGGTTTTTAGCTCTCCCAACAGTAGCTTCATGGTGGCATATTGCTTTTCTGTTACTTCCAAACAGCGAATTGACCCTTCTTGCGGTAGGTTTGCACATAGCCTATTGTGGTGTTTTTGCAACGAATCGCGGCCTTTGACAATACGACTGTATACGGAAAGCTGGAGCATTTGGTATCCATCTTTTAATAGAAACTGGCGGAATTGATTGGCGGCTTTGCGTTTTGCTGCAGTGGTAACCGGTAGGTCGAAGAAGACAATAATCCTCATAAATTTGGCCTCACTCATATTGGTATTCTTTCAATGGCAAGATTTCAGGCAGTTTCAGCTGTTTGGCGTTTTTATTGGTTACGCTGGCTTGAAATGAGGAAATCATTTGGTCTATGGCAGCCAAGGTGCTGAAATGTTGCTGTTCGACGCAGATTTGACAGTGAAGGGTCTTGATAAGGTTTTGTTTTATATTGGGTGTCAGATCAGTTTTCAGACGGCCTTGTTCATACAAATGTATAATGACCAGGTCAGCCAATGGGCGTAAGGGTTCGATAAAGTCATCGGCGAGGTTGAATGGATTTAGTTCGCTTCTATGAAACAAGCCTAATGCAGGCAACCAGCCATATAAGGTCAGGGTGCGTGCAACTGCTGCACGGAGTACGGCGTAGGTGTAGTTCAATGCGGCATTGACGGCATTGTTGTCACTGCGAGTAAACTTTTCTCCAAAGAGGGCTTGGAAGTAGAGGGCGGCAGCTTGGGCTTCACGGTTTCCTGTATCGCCTGAACGGACTTCAGATGACAAAGTGCGCAGCCGTTTGGCAGCAAGATCATTGCCTGTTTCGTCTGCGACAAATGCTTGATTCAGGATTTTTTGGCGGACGATATGTTGCCAGATTTGCTTTTTTAAGGGTTCGCTTATGTTCAGTTGCAGCTTGAGGATTTTAAGTTGGCGGTGATATTGGGCATAAGGCAGCCATTGTCCGCAGGGGAGGAACTGCTCGTCGCAGGTCAGCAGGGTTGTGCCATATTCGGCTAAGGCTGATAAGAGCGGGGCGGTAATCAGGGTTTCGCGGTTTTCAATGATGATAACGGCGATGTCCTCTAATGGTACGGTGTGGGACTCGCCGTTTTGTTGAATCAGTAGTTGCCGGCGTTGCAAGGATAGTTTGCCGCCATTTTGAATAAGCAGGCTGCGCCAAGTCATGTTTTTCCCCTTATTTTGATATAAAAAATCCCTGCTTCAGGCCGTCTGAAACAGGGATAGATTAATTTATCGGACAGGTGGGCGTTTTTTCAGACGGCATGGTCTGATTTCTTTGCCGAGTTCGTCGATTTGGTATTTTTGGAATGAAAGGGCGGTTTTGACACCAACACTTTGGAAAATGCCGTTTTTCCCTTTGGTGCTATCTGTGTCATGTACACGGATATCAATCGCTCCTGTGGCTCTATTTAGACTAACAAAGTAACCAAAGAATACGTTTTTCTTGGCAGTTACTTTTATTAAATCATTCGAATAAAGTACAAATTTAAATCTGAAGTTTTCATCTATTACAGTCCAGTCCTCTTCATCTGCATAAGCTACAACAGCCCTATCCGGCAAAATCCCTTTTGCGACCTGCCAACTGTAAATCGGGACCAGATAATACTTGCCGCCTTTCTCAAACACATCTACGCGCACCATGGTTGCGTTGTCGGCAATGCCGTTGTGGTTGCGCACCCATACGCCGGTTTTCTGTACTTGCTCTACGCGTACGGCTTTTACCTGTTGGGTGCGGTTGCCTGCTTTATCGTATTTGTAAAACGGCTCGGCAAAGGCTTTGGCAGGATCGTCTTTATGTGCTTTCAAACGTGCTTTCAGTCCTTCGTATAGCTTATGTTCGCGCTCCCGATTGACCATTTTTTCCAAGTCTTTCAGTTTTAATTGTGTCAGCGGTACGCGCAACACGCTGATGCCTTCGTCCAGTCGTTTGGCGGATTTGACGGTCTCCATATGGCCTTGCCCGCTCATCTTCCGATTGGGCGCGCGAGAAACAAACAGTGGCGTAACGTATTCGTGCACGGCTTCGGGGCGAGAAGATAATTTTTCTGCGAGCAGGGTACGCAGTTTTTCGGGGGTATCCGCTTCTTCAAATTCGGATTTGCCGTCCGGTTTGCCGAAGACGCGAATCATGACTTCTTGTGCGAAAAATTCCCAAGGTTGCGGGAAGTGTGTTTTTTGATGCAGCACTTCTCCTGTTTCTTTATCTATGGTTTTGCCGTCAAACGCGTTCATCTCTTTATAGCGTACAAAACGGGTAATTTTCTGCTGCATGGCAACGGTCGAGCAGGCAACGACGACGGCGTCCAAGGCGTGATGGCGGTCGTTTTCCGCACGCACTTTGCGCAATCCCCAAAAGCCGCGCAACAGATTGGTAATTTGTCCGTTGGATGCAAAGACACGTCTTTTCCCTTTACCTGTCAGCAGCATATGGTCGGCAACGAATTGGCACAGGAAACGGTTGACGTAGCGCGTATCGTTCAGATTGCGTTCTTTAAAGCCATCTTCATCGAATTTTTGCAGCAGAATCCGTTGTTTTTTACTGCGTGGGAAACGGCTGGTTTCGACACGCGCTTTAAATTCCTGCCATTCGCGGTTGTTGTCTTTGCCGTTGAAGTATTCGTAAGGGGTTTGGTTGCCTTTGTTCTGGTTTTCGCTGCCCAATACCAGCACTTTATTGTTGAAACTGTCGTCCCATGTGCGCGAGAACGGCAGGGCATGGTCGATTTCGACATAGCCTTTTTCGTTCAGACGGCCTAAGCTGATTTCTTTGCCCGAATACAGGCATTTGCCGTGTTGTTGCTCGTACAGGCGCAGTTTCAGAATATCTTTGGATTTGGGTTCGCCGACAAAATTGGGGAAATACTCTCGGAATTTGGCGGCTGCTTTTTCCCGGTCTTTACGGTTTTCTTCTTGGCGTTTTTCGATTTCTTTGCGGTCTTTAAACGATTTTCCTACTTCCCTTGCCGTTTCAATATGGATACGCGCAGGGGAGCCGTAACGCCGAACCACGCCGTTAATGACTTTTCTGGCTTGAGATAAGGCGCGCAAGACGACTGGGTTGTGGATTTCGTCGGCAGGGATGGGCGGCAGATAAATCTTTTCTTCCGTATTTTTCTTGCCGTAATGGTCCCCGTAGATTTCGGCGCAGGCTTCATCGTAACGTTTGCCTTGCTCCATTAGAGGCACAATTCGGCGCAACGCTTTCAAGGAAACTTGGACGAACTTGTCGAAGTTGATGTGTTTTAACAGCGCTTCTAATATTTCGGGCTGTACACGGTCTTTCAGACGGCCTGTAATGTCTTCATCGGTTTTGAACAGGGAGAATGCCGTGCCGATTTCGTCTTGTAATTCGGGAGAAAGGTTTAATGGGGATTTTTTGTCTTTCAATCCTTCTTTTTCCAGCGCACGGCTGATGGCATGGTAGGCCTTCATTTCCATCAATGTTGAGGCTTCGGTATTGTCTTTACCATAGCGCAAACCTTTGAAAAAGGCGGTATCGTCTAGATCCAAAAGTTTACGGGCTTGTGCGTAAGTCAGTTTGGATTTTCTGTATGGCTCGTCCATAAGCGTGGCGCGTTCGGTATCGGTCAATGGCCGCTCGCTGCCTTGCTCTAAAATACGCAGGTTGTTTAGCTTGGTCAGCCAGATGAAACGTTCGGCGGTATAGGTGTTTTTAGCGGCTTTCGGCTCTGTCGGCTCAAAGGTGCAATACCCCAACATTTTTTGAACAGCATCGCCAGACAGGGCAGGGCGTTGCGCCATCAGCAGGGTTTCAATACCTTCTTTAAGGCCGTCTGAAATATGCGGATTGCCAAATTCTTTTTGTTTTTCAAACAGCAAAACTAGCTCTGCCTGCAAATCTTTGCGGCTGAACGTATGCGAATAATCGCCGCGCTGGTTGCGGATATGGCCGCTTTCTTTCTCAAATTTATTTAAAGCCAATTCAGCCGGTGTGCGGAAATCGCCTGTCTGTAAGGCATGGGCATTGTCGGCTACGCCTTTAAGCAAAGCACCAAGCTCCTTGTCGGCAGTTTCGCCTTCATTTTTCCGTTGCGACAAATAGCCGCGGTGTTTGATTAAATGCAACAAGACTGCCGACCACTCTAAAGGCGTCAGTTTGCGGTCTAATGCGGCTATACGAAGTTGCCATGGTGTATTCGGTAAGGATTTAATCAAGCCGTTTTCATCAAAATCGGCAGCCTGTAATACGCCCTCGCGTTTCAATAGGCGACGGGCCCGAAGCAGGCGGTGGGCACGACGGCGGGTCAGGCGGCGGACGCTGCGTGCCAAGCGTCTTGCCGCTGCGAGAGAGTCGCCTGTTTTCAGTACTTCGGCACGTTCAAATACGCGCACGCCCAAATCAATCAGGCGGATGGGGTTTTCTTCTTCGTCAATTTCTACCATCGCCCAGCCGACGGATGCGATGCCGATATCGAGGCCGATGATGTAGTTGATTGAATTGGGTTTGAATGCAGCCATCAGTTTCTCCGTAATATGATGTTTAGTAAGTATAAATATATCCTAGGTAAGTATTACCATGCAAATGAAATGCTTGACTGGGTGCCGATTTGGAATTAGAATTTGGACATATTGTTGCACTGCGAAATGAGAAACGTTGCTACAATAAGGCCGTCTGAAAAGATGTGCCGCAACGCTCTGCCCCTTAAGGCTTCCGCTTTAAGGGGCATCGTTTTGTCTAAATGGCAGGGATTAAAAAGGCCGTCTGAAATTTCAGACGGCCTTTGGTGTTACCAGATATCGGATTTGATTTTGCGTTTCAAGCCAGGGTGTTCGGAGAGTTTGAACTCTGGGGCTTTGCCCATTTTCAGCTTGGCTGTGTAGTCTTTCAACAGCAGGAAGGCGAGTGGGGACAGGAGCAGGATGGCGACGAGGTTAATCCATGCCATGATGCCCATTGCCATGTCTGCCATATCCCATACCAAGGGTACGTTGGCAACTGCGCCGAAGTAGACCCATGCCAAAACCAGCATACGGAAAACGGCGGTAACCAGCCAATGGCTCTTGATGAATTGGACGTTGGACTCGGCATAGGCATAGTTACCGATAACGGTTGAAAAGGCAAACATAAACAGGATGACGGCAAGGAAGCCCGCGCCCCATTCGCCTACCTGGCTGACGATTGCCGCTTGGGTCAGCGCCGCACCGCTCAGGTCGCCGTAAGGCTGTTGATAGGTCAAGACGATAAAGGCGGTGCATGAGCAGACGATGATGGTATCGACGAAAACGCCCAGCATTTGAATCATGCCTTGGGAGACGGGGTGTTTCACTTCGGCTGCGGCTGCGGCGTTCGGCGCGGAACCCATACCCGCCTCATTGGAATACAGACCGCGTTTGATACCCTGCATCATGGTGGTCGAAATCAGACCGCCGAGGAAACCGCCTGCAGCCGAATCGAAGTTGAACGCGTTGGAGAAAATCTGACCGAACACGTCAGGAATCAGGGAAATATTGGTAGCAATGATGAAGAGTGCTATGACGAGATATAAAACTGCCATCAGCGGAACGATGATTTCCGCGGCTTTGGATACGCGGCGGATACCGCCGAAGATAATCGGGGCAGTCAGAATGACCAGGGCGACGCCGACATAGTGTTGATCCCAGCCCCATGCCGCTTTGGTGGTATCGGCGATGGTATTGGTCTGTACAGCTTCAAATACAAAGCCGAAACAGAAAATCAGGCTCAGGGCGAACAAAACGCCCAGCCATTTTTGTCCCAGGCCTTGAGTGATGTAGTAGGCAGGGCCGCCGCGGAAGTGGTGGTTGTCGTAGTCCCGGACTTTAAAGAGTTGGGCCAGTGAAGATTCGACAAACGCCGAACTCATGCCGATTAAGGCGGTTACCCACATCCAGAACACTGCGCCCGGTCCGCCGAGTTTGATGGCAATCGCCACGCCGGCGATGTTGCCCACGCCTACGCGGCTGGCCAAGCCGGTAACGAATGCTTGGAACGGTGTGATTCCGTGCGGATCATTACCTTGTTTGCGACCGCCCAGCATTTCTTTGATACTGCGGCCGAAGAGGCGGAATTGTACAAAACCGGTGGTAACGGTAAAAAAGAGGCCTGCGCCTAAAAGCATATATACCAACCCCGACCACATTGGATCGTTGATGGCGTTTACCCAGCCGTGAAGCTGTTCAAAAAATTGATCCATACAAACCTTTCAGAATTTCTGCATTTTCAGACGGCCTGTGTGTGGAGGCTGTCTGTAACTGGATGTATTCTAGCAGACTGTCAACAAACTGAAAAACGTTTACATATTCTTTTTTATATTATCTTTTTGATTATCATGTAATTTTATTATTATGGTGTAAAGAATCTATCGATTTTAATTTTTCCGTTTTACATATTTGAACAAAAAGGCCGTCTGAAAACAGAGTCTTGTTTTCAGACGGCCTCGATTTTATTTCAATGTATTATTCGGGACGCATTTGCGGGAACAGAATCACGTCGCGGATGGTTTGAGAATCAGTCAGCAGCATTACCAGGCGGTCGATGCCGATGCCGCAACCGCCTGTCGGCGGCAGACCGAATTCCATCGCGCGGATGTAGTCGGCATCGTAGTGCATGGCTTCGTCGTCGCCCGCGTCTTTTTGCGCCACTTGCGATTTGAAGCGTTCGGCTTGGTCTTCGGGGTCGTTCAACTCGGAATAGCCGTTTGCCAGCTCACGACCGACAACGAACAATTCGAAACGTTCAGTCAGACCTTGTTTCGTATCCGAAGCGCGTGCCAACGGGGAAACTTCGACCGGGTAATCGACGATGAAGGTCGGGTTCCACAGTTTACCCTCGGCGCAACCTTCAAACAGGGCAAGTTGCAGGCTGCCGATGCCGGGAGACGGCGGCAGGCTTTCGCCGTGTTTGACGATTTCTTTTTTCAGCCATTCTTCATCGTTCAACTGCTCATCGGTATAGTGCGGATTGTATTTCTTGATGGCACCGAGAATGGTCAGGCGTTCAAACGGGCTTTCCAAATCGACTTCTTTGCCGTTGTAGTTGATTTTTGCCGTGCCGTTTACCGCGCGGGAAGCGTTGCGGATGATGTCTTCCGCCATTTGCATCATGCGTTCGTAGTCGGAGAAGGCTTCGTAGAATTCAATCATGGTGAATTCAGGGTTGTGGCGTACGGACATACCCTCGTTACGGAAGCTGCGGTTGATTTCAAACACGCGTTCCAAACCGCCGACAACCAAGCGTTTCAGATACAGCTCAGGCGCGATGCGCAGGTAGAGCGGAATGTCCAAGGCATTGTGGTGGGTAACGAATGGTTTTGCTGTCGCGCCGCCGGGAATTGGGTGCATCATCGGGGTTTCGACTTCGAGATAATGCTCGTTGACCATGAAATTGCGCACGGATTGGATGATTTGGCTGCGTTTGATGAAGGTATTGCGCGATTCTTCGTTGGCAATCAAATCGACGTAGCGTTGACGGTATTTGGTTTCCTGATCGCTCAAGCCTTTATGTTTGTCGGGCAGCGGGCGCAAGGATTTGGACAGCAGGCGGATGTCGGACACGCGCACGGTCAATTCGCCGTGGTTGGTTTTGAACAAAGTACCTTCCGCGCCGACGATGTCGCCCAAGTCCCAATGGTTGAAATCATCCAAAACTTCCTGACTCACGCCTTTGTTGTTCAGATAAAGCTGGATTTGGCCGGTTACGTCTTGAATGGTGGCGAAGCTGGCTTTGCCCATTTGGCGTTTGAGCATCATGCGGCCGGCAATTTTGACGGGAACGGCTTGCGGGTCGAGTTCTTCTTTGCCGATTTCGCCGTATTGGGCGTGCAAATCGGCGGCAAAGCTGTCACGCTTGAAGTCGTTGGGATAGGCAATGCGCCGTTGGCGGATGTCGTGTAGTTTTTCGCGGCGCAGGGCGATAATTTGGTTTTCGTCCAACTGCGGCTCGGTTTGCGGATTGTTTTGTTCGCTCATGGTGTTTTCCGGGAAAATGAGTCAGGCTGCTGATATTTTCAGACGGCCTGAATAAAGTGAAAAATTGGCTCTATTTTACGCGATGTCGGTGTTTTTTTCTATAAAGGCAGAAAGGCCGTCTGAAACCTGAAAAATCGGTTTCAGACGGCCTTTTGTTTCATGAAGGGCAGTATCGGCAGTTAGATATCGGTTTCCAAATAAACGACTTGGGTTTGCAGATATTCTTCCAAACCGTGTTTGCCGTCCGCGCCGCCGATGCCGGATTTTTTCCAACCGGCGTGGAAGCCCTGCATGGCTTCGAAGTTTTCGCGGTTGATGTAGGTTTCGCCGAATTGCAGGCGGCGGGTGACGTAGAAGGCTTCGTTCAGGTTGGTGGTGTAAACGGAGCTGGTCAGACCAAATTCGCAGTCGTTTGCCAAGGCGATGACTTGGTCGAGCGTGTCGAAAGTGGAAACGGGCAGGACGGGGCCGAAGGTTTCTTCCTTCATGATGTCCATGTTGTTGTCGGTGTCGGTCAGCAGGGTCGGCTCGAAGAAATAGCCGCGTCCTTCGGCGCGTTTGCCGCCGCAAACCAGCGTCGCACCTTGTTTGACGGCGCGTTCCACTTTTTCGGCAACGGCTTTGACGGCGCGCTCTTCAATCAGAGGGCCCATTTCCAGCGCGCCTGCTTCGGCTTCGGCAGGGTTGCCGTAGCGCACGCCTTTCATGGCGGCGGTCATTTTTTCAATGAACGCGTCTTTCAGGCTGCTGTGGACATAGACGCGCTCGGCGCAGTTGCAGATTTGACCGGTGTTGCCGACGCGCGAAGCCAAGATGGATTTCACTGCCAAGTCCAAATCCGCGTCTTTCAAAACGATGGCGGGGGCTTTGCCGCCGAGTTCCAGCGAAACTTTGGTGATGTTGGCGGAAGCGGCTTCCATCACTTGGCGGCCCGCTTCGACGGAGCCGGTCAGGCTGACCATATCGACTTGCGGATGGGCGGACAAGGCATTGCCGATTTCCGCGCCGGGACCGTTCACCACGTTGAACACGCCTGCGGGCAGTCCGACCGCATCGACGATTTCGGCGAAGATGTGGCAGTTGATCGGGGTCACGCTGCTGGGTTTGACGACGATGGTGTTGCCCGTTACCAAAGCGGGACCCATTTTGCGGGCAATCAGGAAGAAGGGGAAGTTCCACGGCAGGATGCCTGCCACGACGCCCAGCGGGCGTTTGAACAATAAAATGTTTTCGCGCGGGCGGTCGCTTTGGATGATTTCGCCTTCGTAACGGCGCGCCCATTCGGCTTGGTAATCGAGATAGTCGGCGGTGAACATGACTTCCACGCGCGCCAAGTCTTTGGTTTTACCGCCTTCGGCAACGATGGTGTCGGTCAGCTCGTCAGCGCGTTCGCGTATGCCTTGGGCGATTTTGCGCAAATACGCGCCGCGTTCGACCGCAGGCAGCCGCTCCCATGCCGGTTGCGCCGCACGCGCCGCCGCTACGGCGCGGTCAACGTCAGCTTTGCCGCCTTTGGGTTCGCGGGCGATGGTTTCTTCGGTGGAAGGGTTCAATACGTCGCGCCATTCACCGTTGAAATCGTTTTCAAAGCGTCCGTTGATGTACATGGCCAATTGTTTCATTTCAAGTTCTCCTGTCGTTGTAGTTGTGTGTAGTCAGTGTATGCTTAAATTGTCTGGCATACAAGTATATTTGTAGGAGAAGTAGATTATTACGGAGAACATGAAAAAAACCTGCTTTTTTCAAAGCAGGTTTTCATATTTGGTGGGTCGTGAGCGATTCGAACGCTCGACCAACGGATTAAAAGTCCGCTGCTCTACCGACTGAGCTAACGACCCGATAAGCTGTTCATTATAGGTAGCTTGTTTTTTTTCGTCAACTGTTTTTTTGAAATTTTTTTCAAAAAACGTAAACCGGCTGTTATTTGGCGTTAATTCTCCCTTTTTTGAGCATTTATTATGTTATGATTTTTTGGTCTGTCAGTTTTGACAGATATTTTTTAGACCAAAGGATATACAACATGAAAAAATTATTGATTGCTGCAATGATGGTAGCCGGCTTGGCGGCGTGTACACAAGAAGCGAAAAAAGAAACCCAAGAGGCGGCTTCTGCTGTTGCTTCCGATGTAAACGCTGCGGCTGAAAATGCAGCTTCTGCTGTTGATGCTGCTGCTTCTGAAGCCAAAGGTGCGGCTGAGCAAGCTGTTTCTGATGTTAAAGACGCTGCTGCAGATGCTAAAGCAACTGCAGATAAAGCAGTTTCTGACGCTAAAGATGCTGCCGGTAAAGCGGTTGAAGAAGCTAAAGAAGCGGTTTCTGATGCTAAAGATGCTGCCAAAGACGCAGCTAAAGACGCTATGGGTAAAGCAGCCGATGCGACTCAAGAAGCTGCCGATAAATTGAAAGACGCTGCTAAATAAGCTGGTGTTTGATATTTGAAAAGGCCGTCTGAAAACATTGAACTGGCCCCCAAATCTTGGACACTCATAAAAGCCTATTCAGGCGCTCTGTGCAAGCTGGGTTCTGTATGCGACAGGACTCAGCTTTTTCAATTTCAAACTGCAACGCTCCCGGTTGTAGTAAT
>NZ_JBQCWU010000012.1:0-63852 GCF_051957095.1 Neisseria sp. P0020.S003
GGGAAATGCCGTAGTGGTCTGCGGTACGCTGCTGGCTGCGTATATGCAGGTAGTGGAGTACGGCTTGGTATTTGAAGTGTAATGTATATTTGCTCATAAAAAAACTGCACCTTGTGAGTTGGAGGGGGGGGATGTCCAACTTTTGGGGTGCAGTTCAATGTTCAGACGGCCTTTTTATATTGGCAGATTATTTTTTCTCTTGCTGACGCGTGTACACCAAAGAAGTCAGGATGGACGCGCCCAGTGCGCCGAAGACGACGGACAGGGAAATGGAAATCGGGATATGTACCCAGTGCATAATCAGCATCTTGATACCGATAAAGCTCAATACGAAAGCCAAGCCGTATTTGAGGAAAATAAAGCGTTCGGCAAAGTCTGCCAGTAAGAAGTACATGGCACGCAGGCCTAAAATGGCAAAAATGTTGGAAGTGAGGACGATGAAAGGGTCGGTGGTTACGGCAAAAATAGCGGGAATGCTGTCCACGGCGAAGATGACGTCGCTCAATTCGATCATAATTAATACCAGTAAAAGCGGCGTAGCGATGCGTTTGCCGTTTTCGATGGTAAAGAATTTTTCACCGTCAAACTGTGGGCTGGTCGGGATGACTTTTTTGAGTAGGGTCAGGATCTTGTTTTGGGAAAGGTCTTCCTCTTCGTCCGATTCGGGTTTCATCATGTGGATGCCGGTATAGAGCAGGAATGCGCCGAAAAGGTAGAGAATCCATTCGAATTGCTGTACCAGTGCCGCGCCGATGAAGATCATGATGGCGCGCAGGACGATGGCGCCGAATACGCCATAGAGTAAGACGCGGTGTTGGAATTTGGGTTCGACTTTGAAATAGCCGAAAATCATCAGGAAAACGAAGATGTTATCAACGGCAAGGGATTTTTCAAGCACATAGCCGGTGAAGAATTCGAGGACTTTTTCTTTGGCAACAATGGCCCCATAAGTTGGGTTGCCCGCCAGTTCAAAATAGAGCCAGCCTGCAAATGCGCAGGATACGGCCACCCAAATGCCGCTCCAGGCGAGGGCTTCTTTGATGCTGACTTTGTGGGCGCCGTTTTTTTTCAGAGATACCATATCGATGGCGATCATGATTAAGACGGCAATAAAGAAGATGCCGTAAAACATCGGCGAGCCGACGGACGGGTATTGGGTCATAAACAATCCTTGTGTGGGGTATGGGTAAGGTTTACCAAGACAGGTAGAACATTGCCTTGGCAAAAAAGACAATAAACAGCATATGGCTGAAGACAACGGCGTGTATGTATTTCGACCAGCCGACGGTGAGGGTGTGTCGGGCCATTTTGACAACGGCGATGGCAAAATGCACCAAAACGCTTACTGCCAACAGGATTTTGACGCTCAACATAATGTTGAAGGAACTGTCGAGAGGATGGTGCAGCATTGGCAGATAACGGTTGTACACCATAACGATGCCGCTGATAAAAAGGGTGATGACGATAATCGGCATCACGCGGACGGCACGATGGGACATGGCACGTTCGACTTCGCGGCGCGATTCGCGCGAAACGCGGCCGGTGTGCAAAACGGAGAGAACCAGCATTTCGAAAAATACGCCGCCGACAAAGGCAATCGCGCAATAAACGTGGATGATGTGTGCCAGTGCGTAGGTACTCATGACGGGTGTTTCCGGTAGTTCAGACAAGTCGTCATTGTATCACTACCGAATGCGGTTGATATATGCGCAATTTTATGCCAAATATATTAAATTTTATAAATATTCTATTGGAATTGCCGTTAATTTTTGAAGTTAACCGTTCATCAAAAGCATTATCTTAGTTTAATCTGTCTTTACTTATCAGAAAATATATTAATGAAATGTTGTGCCATACTGTTCTATATACAGCTTAACCCCTGATGGAGAATCAAACCATGAAGAAAACTTTTGCAAAAACTGTGACCTTGATCATGCTGGCTGCCTCTTTGGGTGCATGTGCCAATATGACTCAAACCCAACGCAACACTGCTGCTGGTGCGGTATTGGGTGGCGTGGCAGGTAACTTGATTGGTGGCGATACCGGCTCTACCTTGGGTGGTGCGGCTTTGGGTGGCGTTATCGGCAGTCAGGTTCATACCCGCTATTAATCCTTTATTCGGTTAGAAATAAAAAGGCCGTCTGAACATTCAGACGGCCTTTTGTTTTGCGGTTTATTCGTTGACGAAGGTTACACCGGTCAGTTGCGATTGCAAAATGGCAGTGCGCAAAGCAGTCAGTGCTTTCGGACGGACAAAGTTGCGGCGATAGGCCAAAACGACACGGCGGTGCGGCGCATTGCCTTCAAACGGGATAATGCTGAAAAGCATATGGTCGTTTTCGGTCAAGGCGGTAGCCGGCATGACGCTGATGGCCAAACCGCTGGCAACCATGTGGCGGATGGTGTTGATGGAGCTGCCTTGCAGGGTATTGGTCAAACCTTGGATTTTCTGTTTGGAAGCCAATTCGGAACAGCTCGCCAACACTTGGTCGCGCATACAGTTACCTTCGGACAGCAGCAACACTTGTTCTTCGCTCAAAAGCTGAGGCGTAACGGCATCGAGTTCTTCAAAGTGATGGCCTTTGGGAACAATGACGAAGAAAGGTTCGTCATACAGAGGCTCGGTTACGATGCCCGGCTCTTGGAACGGTTCGGCAACGACGATTGCATCGACATCGCCACGTTTGAGCGACTCGGTCAGGATGTGGGTATAGTTCTCTTCCAGCATCAGCGGCATTTTCGGCGCGGTTTCACGCAGCGCGGTAATGAGCTTGGGCAGAAGGTAGGGGGCAACGGTGAAAATCAGGCCGAGTTTGAACGCGCCTTCCAATTCGTTTTGCTCTTCATTGGCAAGGTGCTTGATGAGTTCTGCTTCTTCCAGAACCCGGCGGGCTTGGGCGACAATGCGCTCTCCCGCTTCGGTCGTGATGATATCGTTGCTGCTACGGTCGAACAGGGATACCGACAGCTCTTCCTCCAGCTTTTTGATGGCGATGGAGAGGGTGGGCTGGCTGACAAAGCAGCGTCGTGCGGCACGTCCGAAGTGACGTTCTTGTGCGACGGCTACGATGTAACGCAATTCGGTCAAGGTCATGTGTTAAGCCTTTTTTTGTTCCGGCAGGGTGATGTTCAGCTCAAGAACGTCCAAGCCGTCTTGTTTCTCTTGGGAGATGCGGATGTCGTCCAATGATACGTTGACGTATTTGGACAGGACTTCCAACAACTCTTTACGCAAGGTCGGCAGATAGTCTGGAGCTTGGCCTTCTTGTGCGCGTTCTTGTGCGATGATGATTTGCAGGCGGTCGCGCGCGACTGTGGCGGTTTTCGGCTTTCTGCCGAACAGCATATCGAGCAGTGACATGTATTAACCTCCGAACAGTCGTTTTAAGAAGCTTTTCTTCTCAGCTTCGAGGAAACGCATTTCGCGGTTTTCACCCAAGAGGCGGGCGATAACGTCTTTATAGGCTTCTGCTGCTGCGGCATTGTCTTGGTGGATAACAGGTTCGCCGGCGTTGGAAGCTTGCAGAACGTTTTGTGATTCGGGAATCACACCGATCAACGGAATACGCAAGATGTCGCAGATGTCTTGTACAGACAGCATTTCACCCTTGGCTACGCGCTCAGGGGAGTAGCGGGTAATCAGCAGGTGCTCTTTAACAGTACCGCCTTGTTCGGCTTTGCGGGATTTGCTTTGCAAAATGCCCAGGATGCGGTCGGAGTCGCGGACGCTGGATACTTCCGGATTGGTGGTAATGATGGCTTCGTCGGCAAAGTAGAGCGCCATCAGTGCGCCTTGTTCGATACCGGCAGGAGAGTCGCAGATGATGAATTCGAAGCCCATTTTTTCGCTGGCTAACTCTTTCATCACGTTGTCTACACCTTCGCGGGTCAGTGCGTCTTTATCGCGGGTTTGCGATGCAGGCAGGATGTAGAGGTTTTCGCAGTTTTTGTCTTTAATAAGGGCTTGGTTGAGAGTCGCTTCGCCGTGGATAACGTTGATGAGGTCGTATACGACGCGGCGTTCGCAACCCATAATCAGGTCAAGGTTGCGCAAACCGACGTCGAAGTCGATTACGGCAGTTTTGTGGCCGCGCAGGGCCAGGCCGGTTGCGATGCTGGCGCTGGTAGTGGTCTTGCCTACGCCGCCTTTACCTGAAGTTACTACGATGATTTTGGACACGATATTTCCTTTTTAAGTACTGATGTTTATTCGGCGTCGATTGCGCTGATAACCAGTCGGTTGTCTTGCAATGATACTTGTACGGGTTTTTTGTGCAGATGCTCGGGCAGGTCTTGCTCGAAGTTGCGGTAGATACCGGCAACGGAGACTAATTCGGCCTGCATGGAATGAATAAAGATGCGCGCGTTGGTATTGCCTTTGGCACCGGCCAACGCTCTGCCGCGCATGGGGGCATAAATATGGATGTTGCCGTCGGCGATAAGTTCCGCACCTTGGCTGACGATGCCGGTAACGATGAGGTCGCCGTTTTCAGCGTAAACCTGCTGGCCGGTACGCACGGGCGTGCTGACCAATACAGTCGGATTGTTGATAACGGTGGCCTGTACGTCTTGCGGCTGCGGTGCTTGGCGCGAGGCAGGCGCTGCCTGTGTGTCGGCTGCTTGGGTGGAGTTGCCTTGTTTGAATACCAAGTGGTAACGCGCCGCTGCTGCCGCCCATGTGTCGCTGGTGTGGTGCAGCCCTAAGATTTGCATACCGTAACGGGCAAACAGGGAAATCATGCCGCCCAAATCGATGGATTCGGGGTGGTCGAAATCTTGTACGTCTAAAATGAAGGGAACGAATTCGTCTTGGGATTGGCCTGCCAGTTGGCGCAGGAATTCTTCCAATTCGGTTAAATCTGCGGTGTGCAGATGGATGGATAAGACGTCCAAACGTGACGTTTTTATGTCGAATGCGGGTTTCATTGTAATGAAATAATAAAATTTTTTAATGACGTAAGTTTACCGTGTAAATCTTGGCTATTCAATCTGTTTGACCATCTGAAACCAAAATATTTTGTTTGAACGTTTTTCAACTGTATTTAGTGTGGTTTTTTGGTGTGAATGCAGGTTTCAGACGGCCTTGGGAAAGGGGTAGCCGTGTGTGTCGATGTCATCGGCGGCGGCCCACGGCGTGTGGATGAGGGTGGACGGTAGGTGCGCCAATTCGGGGACGTAACTGCGGATGTAGCTGCCGTCGGGATCGATTTGATGCGAACGGTGGGCATAGCGGACGGTAGCCGTGTCTTGTGCGGCGAGGTGCCAGTTGGCTTGGTTGAGTGCGGGGTCGGTGCCGGTTTGGACGGAGGCTGTCCACGCGATGCCTTGGTTGGGGTCGAAGTTGAGCGCATGGCAGAAATAGTGGGCACACAGCTGCTGGAGAACGGGGTGTAAGTGGCCGGTGGCTTTGAGGCCGCGGATGGAGGCGTCGATGATGGGTACGCCGGTTTGGCCGAGTCGCCAGTATTCGCGTACCGGAGCGGCATCGGTTGTTTCGGGTAGGCGGCGGTGGTAGGCGAGTTGGTAGCAGTAGTCGCGGAAAATAAGCTTGTCCAGCCATTCGAAATGTCGGTTTGCCAAGCCTTCGGCAGCCAGCAGGCGCGGTGAAATGCAGCCTGCGGACAGGTAGGCATTGAGGAGGCTGGTGTTTTTTCGTGCCGGAAAATTTTGGGTAATCGGGTAGTGAACCAAATTCTGTTTGAACGCGTGCCATTGCGTTAAGGCTGCGGTTTCGCCGCCCTGTTGATAGGCAGGCAATACTGCGCCGGTATGGGCTGGAAACAGTGGAACGTTTTGTCCGGTTTGAACAGGCAATTCGGTTTCAGACGGCCTTTGTCCTGAATAAGCCTGCAACCATGCTTGTTTATAGGCGGCAAAATCGGTGTAGGGCAGGCCGTTGGCATCCATGAGGGGGGATTTGGCCAAAATACCGCGGTCGTTGGCGTGTTGCAGGGTAATGCCTGCCCGGTCGAAATTGTGCCAGAGGTGGTTGTCTTGGCGGATTTCGGCTTCGGTGTAGGCTTCGTCTGTGATGACGGTATGGGCATTGAGCGCAACAACCAAGGGGAGGAGGTCTTCGTCGGAAGCGACGACATATAAAGGAATATGGTGCGCCGCCAGACGGGTATGCAGCTCTTGTGCGGCTTGATAGTGGAACAGGCTTTGACGCGGATTGTGGTTTTCAGACGGCCTTTGGCTGACCCAGACGCAGGCGATGGGCAAACCGTTTGCAACGGCGGCATTAAGCGCGGCATTGTCGTGCAGGCGGAGGTTACGGCGGAACCAGACAAGGACGTGAGCAGATTTCATGAGCATGTTCCGACGAAAAAGGGGAGACCATTTTATCAGAATCGGCCTCATGTATCAGGCCGTCTGAAAAATCTTTTGGTTTGATTTTGCTATATAATTTTGGTTTTAGCAATGAGGTGGCAATCATGACCGAGAAAACCGTTTTGGCACTCATTACCTGCCAAACTTATCCCGAACCATCGGACAACCTGAAAACATTGGCGGCATGCTTGGAAAACATAGGCGTGAAAACCGTATTTGATGCGTGGCAAAACCATCCGTCCGCGCCATTTTTGCTGCCTTTGTGTGCATGGGATTATGCCGCTGAACCCGAAGCTTTCCGCCAATGGTTGGAGCAAGCCGAGCAGGCGGGGCAGCGTTTTATCAATCCCCCCGAGCTGATGGCTTGGAATATGGAAAAGACTTATTTGTGCGATTTAGCAGAACGCGGCGTGCAAGTGATTCCCAGCGTGTTCGTTCCGCCGCAAAAAGCCGAATTGGCCGACATTTTGAACCGACAAGGCTGGACGGAAGCAGTCATCAAGCCGGCATTCGGGCAGAGCGGCAAAGGCGTGGTCAAAGTTTGTGCGGAGGTATTGGACGTGGATATGGCGGATTATCCGCAAGGCATGATTGTTCAACCTTATATCCGCGAAATCGAAACGGCGGGTGAAACCTCGCTGGTGTTTTTCAACGGCGTATTCAGCCATGCCGTACGCCGTCAGCCGCCTCAAGGCGAATGGCGCGCCAACTCGGCCTATGGCGTGTCGGTATTTGGTATCGAGCCGCCCGAGTTTGCCATCCGTGCCGCGCAAGACGCACTGGCCGCTTTGCCGCAAATGCCGGTTTACGCCCGAGTGGACGGCACATTGGTCGGCGACACCTTCCTGCTCAATGAATTGGAACTCATCGAGCCCGCCCTGTATTTGCACACCAGCGAAGGCGCGCCGGAACGCTTTGCCCGAGTGTTGGCGCAGTTGCTTGGGCAACATTCATCAACCTGACTTTATCAATATAATTAACAAGCCTCAGGCCGCCTGGAAACCATCTTTCAGACGGCCTGAGGCTTTTTTTAAACAAGATTTGCGTGTTTGTATTTTTCAATAATGTGCCATTTGTCGATTGTGTCATTTTAATTGTTGCAGTTTTAATTGATGGTTGATTAACTTTCATTTGGCATTTTATCTCGGCTGCAGCCTTTATTTTTAGCGGATTGTAAACAATCTGTCCGGTCTAAATAGATATCTTTTTAGGGTAAAACCTCAAAAATCTTTTTAAAAAGAAAGATATTGTCTTATTGAATATTCTGTGCTGAAATTACATGACACTACAAAAAGTAGTGCATAAAAAATAAAACAGACAAAGGAGAAAGCCATGCAATTTTTTTTAGACAATCTCAAAGCCTTTTTCGAAACCATCAGCGGCTGGGTCTGGGGACCTATTATGTTGATGCTGCTGGTCGGTACGGGCATTTTGCTGACCGTTTTGCTGAAAGGCTTGCAGTTCACCATGTTGGGTTATGCGCTGAAACAGGCGTTTGTGCCGTCAAAGAAGCATGAAGACGGCGAAGACCACGAAGGCGATATTTCCCATTTCGCGGCGTTGATGACCGCTCTGTCTGCCACCATCGGCACGGGCAACATCGCCGGTGTGGCGACTGCGGTGGTAACCGGCGGCCCGGGCGCGGTATTTTGGATGTGGATGACCGCCATTTTCGGTATGGCCACCAAATACGGCGAGGGCGTGTTGGCGGTGAAATACCGTGTCACCAATTCTAAAGGCGAAATGTCCGGCGGCCCGATGTATTACATCGAAAAAGGCTTGGGCAAAAACTGGAAATGGATGGCCGTTGCATTTGCGCTGTTCGGCACATTCGCTTCCTTCGGTATCGGCAGCTCGGTGCAGTCCAACTCGGTTGCGCAGGCAGTACAAACCAGCTTCAGTGTCGAACCTGCCTACACCGGCATAGTCTTGACCGTATTAACGGCCATTGTGCTTTTGGGCGGCATTAAGGGCATTGCCAAAGCCGCATCCTTTATCGTACCTGCCATGGCTGTGTTTTATGTAGTAGGCGGTATTTCCATTATTGTCGTGAATTCTGACGCACTGATGCCCGCCGTCAAACTGATTTTCTCCGATGCGTTTAGCGCGCAGGCCGTGGCCGGCGGTGCCATCGGTACGGTCATCCGCTACGGCGTGGCGCGCGGGGTATTCTCCAATGAGGCGGGTATGGGTTCTGCGCCGATTGCCGCCGCCGCCGCGAAAACCGACCACCCCGTCCGTCAGGCTTTGGTTTCCATGACCGGTACTTTTTTGGACACCATCGTTGTCTGCTCGATTACCGGTATCGTGTTGGTCATGGGTCTGCTCGGCGCAGGCGGCGAGTTTGTGAAACCTGAATTGAGCGGCGCGGCGCTGACAACCGTCACTTTCCAAAAAATGCTGCCCGGCATCGGCGGCTGGATTGTGACCATCGGCCTGATTTTCTTTGCTTACTCAACCATTCTCGGCTGGTGTTATTACGGCGAGAAATGCGCGGTTTACGTCTTCGGCGAGAAGTTTGCCGCCCTGTACCGCGTCGGTTATGTTTCTTCGGTTATGCTGGGAACCGTGTTGAGCCTTGATTTGGTGTGGCTGGCTTCAGACACATTCAACGGCTTGATGGCCTTGCCCAATCTGATTGCGCTTCTGTTGATGGCGAAAGTCATCGTCAATGAAACACGCGACTTCAAACAAAAAATCAAAAACGGCGAATTGCCGCATTAATGTCCAAGGCCGTCTGAACCTGAACATTCAGACGGCCCGATGTATATTAAGTTTGTTTTGAAAAAAGTCAGAGGAGGAGAAAAATGAAAGTGCTTGTTTTAGGTGCTGGTGTGGCCGGCGTATCTTCCGCGTGGTATCTGGCAGAGGCAGGACATGAAGTAACAGTCATCGACCGCGCCGAGGGCGTGGCGATGGAAACCAGTTTTGCCAATGCAGGCCAGCTTTCTTACGGCTATACCACGCCTTGGGCTGCACCCGGTATCCCAACCAAAGCGCTGAAATGGCTGTTTAAAAGCCATCCGCCTTTGCTGTTTCGCCCTGACGGCAGCCTGTATCAAATCGAATGGCTGTGGCAAATGCTGCAAAACTGCACGGCAGCACGCTATCAAACCAACAAAGAGCGCATGGTCAGGATTTCCGAATACAGCCGTGAAATGTTCCGCCGTTTTGAAGCGCAAACCGGCATGAATTTTGAAGGGCGCAAAAAAGGGACGTTGCAGATTTTCCGTCAGGCTAAAGAAGTCGAAGCAGCAGAACAAGACATTGCCGTTTTGGAACGCTACGGCGTGCCGTACCGCCGTCTGAAACCCGAAGAATGCGCAGAGTTTGAGCCTGCGCTGGCACGCGTTACCGCCAAAATTGCCGGCGGCCTGCACCTGCCTGCAGACGCGACCGGCGACTGCCACCTCTTCACCCAAAACCTGTACCAACTCTGTCTGGAAAAAGGCGTACAGTTCCATTTCAACCAAACCATCCGCCGCATCGAACACAATGGGCAGCGCATCAGCGCAGTCGAAACCGAAAAAGAACGCTTTGAAGCAGATGCCTTCGTCTGCGCGCTCGGCTGCTTCAGCAGGACGGTTTTGGCGCAGTTGGATCTCAATCTGCCGATTTATCCCGTCAAAGGCTATTCCTTGACCCTGCCGGTCACCAATTCAGACGGCGCTCCGGTTTCCACCGTTTTGGATGAAAGCTACAAAGTCGCCATCACGCGCTTTGATAACAGAATCCGTGTCGGCGGCATGGCGGAATTGTCGGGCTACGAAATCAAACTGCCCGAACAACGCCGCGAAACCTTGGCTTTGGTCGTCAACGACTTGTTCCCTGAAGGCGGCGATTTGAGCCAAGCATTGTTCTGGAGCGGCCTCAGACCGATGACGCCCGACAGCACGCCGTTAATCGGGCGCACCCGCTTTGATAATCTCTTCCTGAATACTGGCCACGGTACTTTGGGCTGGACCATGTCGCTGGGTTCGGCAAAATTAACCGCCGATATCGTGAGCGGCAAAGACACCGAAATCCGCAGCGACGATTTGAGCCTGTCGCGCTATCAGGCTTAAGCTGGAAAGCGATAAGGTTTAGCGATATTTCAAATTTAAAGGCCGTCTGAAAACCATTTTTCAGACGGCCTTATATTTCAAAATCCGTGTATCCAATCAATAAAATAAATAATAACTATTATCATGCGCATTAAAAGTGTTAGTCTGAACCTGTCCCAGCTTTTAGCGCAGGTTTTCTCATGCCCGATTTTTCGATGTCCAATTTGGCCGTTGCCTTTTCCATCACGTTGGCTGCCGGTTTGTTTACCGTATTAGGCAGCGGCTTGGTGATGTTTTCCAAAACGCCCAATCCGCGCGTGTTGTCGTTCGGTTTGGCATTTGCCGGTGGTGCGATGGTGTATGTTTCCCTGACGGAGATTTTCAGTAAATCCAGTGAGGCGTTCGCTGAAATTTATGATAAAGACCACGCGTTTGCGGCGGCGACCATGGCATTTTTGGCCGGTATGGGCGGCATTGCGCTGATTGACCGCCTGGTGCCGAACCCGCATGAAACCTTAGACGCGCAAGACCCGTCGTTTCAAGAAAGTAAACGCCACCATATTGCGCGAGTTGGCATGATGGCGGCGTTTGCGATTACGGCGCACAACTTTCCCGAAGGCTTGGCGACATTTTTTGCCACCTTGGAAAATCCGGCGGTCGGGATGCCTTTGGCCTTTGCGATTGCCATCCATAATATTCCGGAGGGCATTTCCATCGCCGCGCCGGTTTATTTTGCCACCCGCAGCCGTAAGAAAACGGTATGGGCGTGCCTGCTATCCGGCTTGGCCGAGCCTTTGGGAGCGGCCTTGGGCTATTTGGTTTTACAGCCGTTTTTGTCGCCTGCCGTGTTCGGTTCGGTGTTCGGCGTGATAGCCGGCGTGATGGTGTTTTTGGCGTTGGACGAGCTGCTGCCGGCCGCCAAACGCTATTCAGACGGCCACGAAACTGTTTACGGCCTGACAACGGGTATGGCGGTGATTGCTGTCAGCCTGGTATTGTTCCATTTTTAAAACCCGTATGCCAAAGGCCGTCTGAAATGATTCAGACGGCCTTTTTGCGTTATAATCCGCACATCAAAAATAACCTTAATTTCACAAAGTTCCATCATGTTAGACAAATACAATCCAGCCGAAATCGAATCCAAACATTATCAAAACTGGGAAGAGCAGGGCTATTTCCAACCTGATATGGATTTGACGAAACCGTCTTTCTCCATCCAACTGCCGCCGCCCAACGTAACCGGCACGCTGCACATGGGTCATGCCTTCAACCAAACCATCATGGACGGTCTGACCCGCTACTACCGCATGAAAGGCTGCAACACCGCCTGGATTCCGGGCACCGACCACGCGGGCATTGCCACGCAAATCGTGGTCGAGCGTCAGCTTGCCGCGCAAAACGTGTCCCGTCATGACTTGGGCCGTGAAAAATTCTTGGAAAAAGTGTGGGAATGGAAAGAAGTTTCCGGCGGTACGATTACGCAGCAGATGCGCCGCGTGGGCTGCTCTGCCGACTGGACGCGCGAGTATTTCACGATGGACGACGTGCGTGCCGAAACCGTAACCGAAGTGTTCGTGCGCCTGTTTGAACAAGGCTTGATTTACCGCGGCAAACGTTTGGTGAACTGGGATCCGGTATTGGGTACCGCAGTGTCTGATTTGGAAGTGGAAAGCGTGGAAGAACAAGGCTCTATGTGGCACATCCGCTATCCGCTGGCGGACAATCCTGCCGAAGCCGTCATCGTTGCGACCACCCGCCCTGAAACGCTGCTGGGCGACGTGGCCGTTGCCGTCAATCCTGAAGACGAACGTTATACCCATTTGATTGGTAAAGAATTAATCCTGCCGCTGACCGGCCGCACCATCCCCGTTATCGCCGACGAATACGTTGAAAAAGACTTCGGCACCGGCTGCGTGAAAATCACGCCTGCGCACGACTTCAACGACTACGAAGTCGGCAAACGCCACGACACGCGCCTGATTAATGTGTTCGATTTGGAAGCCAAAGTGTTGGCAAACGCCGAAGTGTTCAACTTCAAAGGCGAAGCGCAACAAGGCTTTGCCCTGCCTGAAAAATACGCAGGCTTGGACCGTTTTGCCGCGCGCAAACAAATGGTTGCCGATTTGCAGGAACAAGGCTTCTTGGTCGAAATCAAACCGCACACGCTGATGACACCGAAAGGCGACCGTACAGGTTCGGTGATTGAGCCGATGCTGACCAACCAATGGTTTGTCGCCATGTCCGCCACGCCAAACGGCGGCGAGCCTGACAGCGAATTCAAAGGCTTGAGCCTTGCCGACAAAGCCAAAAAAGCCGTCGACAGCGGCGCGGTGCGCTTCATCCCTGAAAACTGGGTCAATACTTACAACCAATGGATGAACAACATCCAAGACTGGTGTATCTCGCGCCAACTGTGGTGGGGGCATCAAATCCCCGCGTGGTACGACGAAGCAGGCAATGTTTACGTTGCCCGCAATCAGGAAGAAGCCGAAAAACAAGCCGGCAAAACCGGTTTGACCCGCGAAGAAGACGTATTGGACACATGGTTCTCCTCCGCGCTCGTGCCGTTCTCCACGCTCGGCTGGCCGTCTGAAACCGACGAACTCAAAGCCTTCCTGCCGTCCAATGTCTTGGTCACCGGCTACGAAATCATCTTCTTCTGGGTGGCGCGCATGATTATGATGACCACCCACTTCACCGGCAAAGTACCGTTTAAAGACGTGTACATCCACGGCATCGTGCGCGACCACGAAGGCAAAAAAATGTCCAAATCAGAAGGCAACGTCATCGACCCTGTGGATTTGATTGACGGCATCGACTTGGACAAGCTGCTGGTGAAACGCACGACCGGTCTGCGCAAACCCGAAACCGCGCCGAAAGTGGAAGAAGCCACGAAAAAACTCTTCCCCGAAGGCATCCCCAGCATGGGCGCGGACGCATTGCGCTTCACCATGGCGAGTTACGCCAGCTTGGGCCGCAGCGTGAACTTCGACTTCAAACGCGCCGAAGGCTACCGCAACTTCTGCAACAAAATCTGGAACGCCACCAACTTCGTCTTGATGAACACCGAAAACCAAGACTGCGGCTACGGCGCAACCGCCACCGAGCCGCGTGGCTACTCCTTCCCCGATATGTGGATCATAGGTCGTCTGAATCAGACCATTGAGCAAGTAACGCAAGCCTACGAAACCTACCGCTTTGATTTAGCAGCGGAAACCCTGTACAGCTTCGTGTGGAACGACTATTGCGACTGGTATCTGGAACTCGCCAAAGTACAGCTCCAAACCGGCTGCGCCAGCCGCCAACGCGCCACACGCCATACCTTATTGCGCGTACTCGAAGCCGCCCTGCGCCTGCTGCATCCGATTATCCCGTTCATCACCGAAGAATTGTGGCAAACCGTCGCCCCCATGTGCGATGCCAAAACCGCCGACAGCATCATGCTCGCCCGCTTCCCCGAAGCCGACCGCGAACAAATCGTTCAGACGACCTTCGAGCAAATGACCGTGTTGCAGGATTTGATCGGCGCCGTCCGCAACCTGCGCGGCGAAATGGGCATCCAGCCCAACGTGAAAGCCCCGCTGTTTGTCGAAAGCGCGGACGACCTAGCGGACTACCTCAAATACCTGCCGATGATGACCCGCCTGACCGAAGCACAGCAAGTCGCCGCCCTGCCCGAAAGCGAAGACGCCCCCGTCGCCGTCTGCAACGGCGCGCGCCTGATGCTGAAAGTCGAAATCGACAAAGCCGCCGAAACCGCCCGTTTGAGTAAAGAGGCCGAGAAGCTGCAAAAAGCCTTGGACAAACTCAACGCCAAACTCTCCAAACCCGGCTACACCGAAAAAGCCCCCGCGCATCTGGTGGAAAAAGACAAAGCCGATTTGGCGGAATTGGAAGACAAAATGGCGAAAGTTCAAAATCAGTTGGCGAAGTTGAAAGACTGATTTGATTGAATAGACAAGGCCGTCTGAAAAATGTTTTTTCAGACGGCCTTGTCTATTTATAAATTATTTCTCTGGCACTTCAGGAGGCTTTTTGTATCTTTCAAATTCGTTAAGCACGCTAAATTCAAAAAATGCTACACTTTCGATTTCGCTGGCCTTAATTGCCAATCGAAAATCATTGAGTTTCAATAGTTTCTCCTCGCTTAATTCATCTTCAGAAACTAAGCCATGCTTTTCATAAACACTGACGTAGTTGCAATCAAAGAAAATATCCAGCGTATCCTTATCGCGATATCCGCTGACCAGAGGGATAATCAGTACATAATCCAAATCACCTGATTCAAACTGTTCTTCCATCACCAGCCCGACATATACCTTTCGGGATTTTAACGACAGGCGTAACGGTTTTTGCATGGAAGCTGCCTCAATCACAAGCCGAAGCAAACCATCATAATTCCTGATGTTTTCAACGATCAACGTATTGCCTTGCTTTTCTTTATCTTTAATTTCACTCTGACAAAGAGCCCATGCAAATACCGCAACAAGAACATGATAAACCTGAATATCATCAAAAAGAATGAATGTTACCTTTCTTTGAAGCCAAATTCTTACCGATAAATTACAAACCTTCGATAAATTACAAACCTTCGATAAATTATTACAAACCCAATTACAAACCCAATCGAAAAAGTTAAGGACAAGAAAAGCCACTATCCACAAAATAATAGCTATGACGAGCGCCATAACAAGAAAACGCAAACCGTGAAATCCCAAATAAACATAGGTTTCCCAGCCTGCGCTCCGTTTTAAATTTACTTTTTCTGATGGAAGGCTACGGACATAGTGGTAGCCAACAACCAAGATTAGCATGGTAAACAGAACCGCCATTACCTATTACTCCTGCTGCATGTGTCGTGAACTGGCAGTCTCTGTTAGTTGAAATTTTTTAAAATCGGATAAAACCACATGAACCCTGCGACGTACTTTCTCATTACCGTAATCGACCTTTACCCGCCCACTGCTATCTAAAATCAGAGTATCTATTTCAGTACGGTTTTGAGTATCGTCAAAAAGTCCATAATTTTTTGGATTAGCAACCTGTTTAACCAAGCCGAAGGCTGTTTTTAGAACACTCATTCCAATTTTCCTAAAAAATGTATAGATAAAACTGTAATATATATCAAACCTTATAGAAAACCTCAAGAAGAATATAACTACTCTTTAAAGTATTTTCAATAATAATTTACAATCAAATCAAACAATTTGAGTCAAACCAAACAATCTGACTTTCATCCACGCTGATGCGGATTTCCTGTCCGGTTTGCGGTTTGTCCGTATCGTGGTCGGCATGGGGATACCAAATCAAATCGCCGTATTGCGGATGGGCGAGGGTAAGGCGTGTGCCTTCGGCGAGGGGGACGGCTTCGCTGATGCGGACGGCCGTGCCGTTCGGGTCGAATCGGATGGCGTGTTGGGGGATGTAGCGTGTGTCGCCGGTGTTGGCCAAACCGAGCAGCAGGGCGGCTTGGGCGTTGACGGGGCGGCGGATAAGGGTTTCCGGCGTGCCGTGTTGGAGGATGCGGCCTTCGTGCATGATGGCGATGGTGTCGGCCATGGTGCAGGCTTCTTCGGCGGAGTGGGTCACGAGGATGGCGGGGATGTTTTGACCGCGGATGCGTTCGGCGGTCAGGGTGCGCAGGTGGTGGCGCAGGTGGGTGTCGAGGCTGGAGAAGGCTTCGTCCAAGAGCAACAGCGACGGGCGCGTGATTAGGGAGCGCGCGAGGGCGAGGCGTTGCTGTTCGCCGCCGGAGAGGCTTTCGGGTTTGCGTTGCGCTTCGTGTTCCAAACCGATGTCGCGCAAGGCCTGCATGGATTGTTCTTCGATTTCGGCTTTGGGCAGACGGCGCATTTTGAGGCCGAAACCGACGTTGTCGAGGGCGGTTAAATGCGGCAAAAGGGCGTAGTCTTGAAACATCAGCGAGATATTGCGCTTTTCAGACGGCATGTCGGTGATGTTGTCGCCGTTGAGCCAGACTTCGCCGCTGTCGGGGCGCACCAGGCCGACGATGGTTTTGAGCAGGGTGGATTTGCCGCAGCCGGAGCGGCCGAGTACGGCGAGGATTTCGCCTGCTTCGACGTTTAGGTTGATGTCTTGGGCAACGGTTTTGCTGCCGAAGCGTTTGTTGATGTTTTTGAGTTGCAACATGGTTTCAGACGGCCTTTAAAAATGGGGTCAGCAACGGATGCTGTCAAGCCATGCGGACAGCGGATGTTTGGGGTCGATCAGGCCGTATCGCCGGCAGGCTTCGATCGTGACCAACTGGGCATCGTGCATCATGTGTCCGCCCAACATGGCATCGAGCAGGGTGGGGATGTCCATCAGTTCAAAACCGGCGACTTCGCCGTCTTGGTTGGCGGGTTGGAAGCCTTCGGGCAGGACGATGTCGAAGATATACAGGATTTCGTTGTGGACACCGCGATTAACGGGGCGCAAACTATATATTTGGGCGGTCGGTCGGATATGGGGTGTTAACGAAGCGGGAATGCCGGCTTCTTCTTCGCCTTCGCGGCAGACGGCTTCAGACGGCCTCTCGCCGCTGCTGATGCCGCCGCCGGTCAGATTGTCGAGTTTGTTTGGATCGACGGCTTTGTGCGGACTGCGGCGGCCTATCCAAAAGCGCAAACCGTCTTCTGTTTCGACCAATCCGTTCAAATGCACTGCCTGACTCATCAGGCTGAACGGACGGAAGGCGGCGCGTTCGAGTGCGCATAAAGGCTTGCCCGACTGGTCGCAGATGTCGAACTTTTCACCGCGCCAACCTTTGAGCCAACCGCACTCGCGCCATTGTTGCGCCAGCGTTTGCAAACTGTCGCCCATTTGAGCCCAGCTGTCGGTTTCCAAATTCAGGCCGTCTGAAAGGGTTGACTGCCTGCCTGTCCAATCTTGCCCGAGGCGTTCGCGCCATAACGGGTTCAGACGGCCTAAAGGCAGGCCGTTGAGATACAGAATGCACCAATCGTCGGATGCGCCATAACTTGTCTGCGCCCAATCCCACAATGCGTCGTGGACATCGGGTGTGAATACTTGTTCAAAACGGAAAGACTGAGACATGGCGCATCCTCCAAAAGAACTAAAGATACGTCGATTTTAGCCGTTTACGGCGAATTTGCAAAATAACCGCACTACCCGAAAACCGCTATAATAGAGTAAATCATCCGAAACGAGCACATCATGAGCGAATTGAGCGAAATCCTCGCCTATAACCAACATTTCGTCGAAACGGGCGAATACGAAAAATACTTTACCAACAAATACCCCGGCCGCGAGCTGGCCATCCTCTCCTGCATGGACGCACGCATTATCGAGCTGCTACCCAATGCCTTGGGCTTGAAAAACGGTGACGCCAAGCTCATCAAAAACGCCGGCGCGCTGGTGACCCACCCTTGGGGTTCGGTGATGCGCAGTTTGTTGGTGGCCGTATTTGAACTCAAAGTCAAAGAAATCATGGTCATTGCCCACCACGACTGCGGTATGCGCGGATTGCATGCCGAAGAGTTCCTCCAACGCGTACACGACAGCAATATCCCCGACGACCGCATTGAAACCCTGCGCAATGCCGGTATCGATTTGGACGGCTGGCTGACCGGTTTTGACAACGTCGAAGACAGCGTGCGCCATACCGTCGAGCTGATTCGCAAACATCCGCTGATGCCCGACAACATCGCCATCCACGGCCTGGTCATCCACCCGACCACAGGCAAGCTCAACCTGATTGTTGACGGCAGCCTGCCTGCTTCAGACGGCCAAAACATCTAACGCAGACACCACCACGAAATGAAAAACATCGGATTATTCGGCGGCACGTTTGACCCCATCCACAACGGCCACCTCCACATCGCCCGCGCCTTCGCCGACGAAATCGGTTTAGATCTCGTCGTCTTCCTGCCGGCAGGCGACCCGTACCACAAAGACAGCACGCGCACGCCGGCACAAGAGCGCCTCAACATGGTCGAACTCGCCATCGCCGACGAGCCGAAATTCGCTGCCAGCGACTGCGATATCGTCCGCGACGGCGCGACTTATACGTTTGACACCGTCCAAATCTTCCGCCAGCAGTTTCCCGGCGCGCAACTGTGGTGGCTGATGGGCAGCGACAGCCTGATGCAGCTGCACACATGGAAAAAATGGCAAACCCTCGTTCGCCAGACCCATATCGCCATCGCCATGCGCCAAGGCGACAACCTCAACAAAACCCCGCGCGAATTACACGCATGGCTTGGCGAAGCCCTGCAAAACGGCAGCGTCCGCATCCTCAATGCGCCGCTGCACAACACCAGCTCCACCCAAATCCGTGCCGATCTCGCCAAAACCCACCATTCAGACGGCCTGCCGCAACCCGTCGCACAATACATCCGTCAACACAAACTCTATGAAAAATAGCGTTTATTCAGGCAGATAAGCTATAATGCCGTCTGAAAACATTTCAACTAGGAAAACAATGAACGAACAAGAATTGCAAGACCTGCAAAAAATGGTCGAAGTGGCCGTAAACGCCCTCGAAGACATTAAAGCCAAAGACATCTCTGTTTTGGAAACCCAAGACAAAACCTCCCTGTTCGCCCGCATGATTATTGCCAGCGGCGACAGCACACGCCAAGTCAAAGCACTGGCGAACAACGTTGCCGTCGATTTGAAAGAAGCCGGTTTCGAAATCCTCAGCACCGAAGGCGACAGCGGCGAATGGACGCTCGTCGACGCAGGCGACCTTGTTGTCCACGTCATGCTCCCTGCCGTGCGCGACTTCTACGACATCGACACCTTGTGGGGCGGAGAAAAACCGAGTTTCCACGCCGGTATGCAAAAACCTTGGCACGCCGCCGACTAAAACGGTTTATCCATACAAAGGCCGTCTGAAACTTGAAAGCAAGCAAGTTTCAGACGGCCTTTTGCTATAATTCCATTCTTTTCACATTATTCAAATTATTGCACCATCATGCCGCAACCCGATTTCGCCCAAACCCTCTCCAAAGACCGCCATTTTCTGCGATCTGCCTTTAAAAACCCCAATAAATACGGCGGCTTAGCCAAGGTTGAGGAAAAATACAAAAAATCGCACGACCTCTATCTGCAACGCCTGTCCAAACTGCCCAAGCCCGAATTCGACAACACGCTGCCTGTTCACGAAAAACTCGATGAAATCAAAAAAGCCATTGCCGAGAATCAGGTAACGATTATTTGCGGCGAAACCGGTTCGGGCAAAACCACGCAGTTGCCCAAGATTTGTTTGGAACTCGGGCGCGGGGCGGCGGGGCTGATCGGGCATACCCAGCCGCGCCGTTTAGCCGCGCGTTCGGTGGCAGAGCGGATTGCCGAAGAGCTGAAATCGGAAATCGGCAGCGCGGTCGGCTATAAGGTGCGCTTCACCGACCACACCTCGCGCGATGCCTGCGTCAAGCTGATGACCGACGGCATCCTGCTGGCGGAAACGCAAACCGACCGTTATCTCGCTGCCTACGACACGATTATCATCGACGAAGCACACGAACGCAGCCTGAATATCGACTTCCTCTTGGGCTATTTGAAACAGCTCCTGCCGCGCCGCCCCGATTTGAAAGTCATCATCACCTCGGCAACCATAGACGCAGAACGCTTCTCCCAACACTTCAACGGCGCGCCCGTGCTGGAAGTGAGCGGGCGCACCTATCCCGTCGAAATCCTCTACCGCCCGCTGACCAGCAAAGACGAAGACGATGCAGAAGTCGAGCTGACCGACGCGATTGTCGATGCGGCGGACGAATTGGCGCGACACGGCGAAGGCGATATTTTGGTGTTCCTGCCGGGCGAACGCGAAATCCGCGAAGCCGCCGAAGCCCTGCGCAAATCCCCGCTGCGCCGCAACGACGAAATCCTGCCCCTGTTCGCACGCCTGTCGCACGCCGAACAGCACAAAATCTTCCACCCCACAGGCGTAAAACGACGCATCGTGCTGGCAACCAACGTCGCAGAAACCTCGCTCACCGTGCCGGGCATCAAATACGTCATCGACACCGGTCTCGCGCGCGTCAAACGCTATTCCGCACGGGCAAAAGTGGAGCAGCTTCATGTCGAAAAAATCTCCCAAGCCGCCGCCCGCCAACGCTCCGGACGCTGCGGACGCGTCTCCGCAGGCGTATGTATCCGACTGTTTTCAGAAGAAGATTTCAACAGCCGCACCGAATTCACCGACCCCGAAATCATCCGCAGCAACTTGGCCGCCGTCATCCTGCGCATGGCAGCATTAAAACTGGGCGACGTGGCAGCATTCCCGTTTTTAGAAATGCCCGATTCGCGGTATATCAATGATGGGTTTCAGGTGTTGTTGGAATTGGGGGCGGTTAATGAACATAACGGACTGACCAAACTCGGCGAACAAATGGCGCTCCTACCCATCGACCCGAAAATCGCGCGCATTTTGCTGGCGGCAAAGAAACACGACTGCATGGCGGAAATATTGGTGATCGCGTCCGCGCTGTCGATTCAAGACCCACGCGAGCGGCCGCTGGAAGCGCGCGATGCTGCCGCCAAGGCGCACGAGCGGTTTATCGACAAGCAATCCGATTTCCTTGCCTACCTGAACATTTGGGACAGCTTCCAGCGCGAGCGCGACAAAGGTTTGTCCAACAAGCAGCTGGTGCAGTGGTGCCGTCAATATTTCCTGTCGCACCTGCGGATGCGCGAGTGGCGCGAGCTGCACCACCAGCTTGCCCAAACCGCGATTGAAATGGGTTTGACCACCAAGGAAGCCGCTTTCAGACGGCCTCCCGAAATCAGGCAGCTTACGTCGTCTGAAAACGCGGGCGACCAAGACCTATCCGCCAAACTCAAACAAAAACAACTGGATAAGAAACAACACCGCGCCCAAATCCGCGCCGCCAAAGAGGCGGGCTACGAACAAATCCACCGCGCCCTACTCACCGGCCTCATCGCCAACGTCGGCATGAAATCGCCCGACGGCAACGACTACACCGGCGCGCGCGGCAGCCGCTTCCACCTTTTCCCCGCCTCCGCCCTGTTCAAAGCCAAACCCAAATGGGTGATGGCGGCAGAACTCGTTGAAACGACAAAACTTTATGCCCGCGATGTGGCCGCCATCCAGCCCGAATGGATCGAGCAGGAAGCGCCGCACCTCGTCCGCTACCACTATTTCGAGCCGCACTGGGAACAAAAACGCGGCGAAGTCATCGCCAGCGAACGGGTAACGCTCTACGGCCTGACCGTCTTGCCGCGCCGCCCCGTATCCTACGGCAGAATCGCCCCCGAAGAAGCCCGAGAAATCTTTATCCGTAGCGCGCTGGTGGCGCAGGAATGCGATTTGAAAGCGGATTTTTTTGCCCACAACAAAAAGCTGATTAACGAAATTACCGAACTCGAACACAAATCGCGCAAGCAAGACGTGCTGGTCGATGACGAAGCCCTGTTTGCGTTTTATAACGAACGACTGCCCGATTTTTATACGGCGGACGCGGTTTCAGACGGCCTGCATCCTGCAAATCCGCAGCAACCCGCCCCCTCCCCCGTGGGGGAGGGTTGGGGAGAGGACAAAACAGTTGCCGCACAAACCAACTTTTCCGCAGCCGCAGCAAACCCTCTCCCTAACCCTCTCCCACAGGAGAGGGAACAGAGTACCGCAGTTTCAACGGTTTCAGGCAGTCTGAAATCGTCCACAGCAACATTCCGCATACGCCCCGCCACACATAATGACGCAGCCCAAATTGCCGAACTGTTCCGCCGCGCCGTCCTGCACATTGAAGCAAGCCATTATAGCGACAGCGAAAAAGCCGCATGGATACAGGGCGCGGACAATGCCGCCTTTTGGCAAAAACGGATTGGACGCGGCTGTATCCGATTGGCAGCGCAAAATGACCGCATACTCGGCTTTATCGAATACCTGCCCGAGCAAAATCATTTGGACTGCCTATTTACCGACCCTGTCCACCAGCGGCAAGGCGTTGCTTCCGCGCTGTTGTCTGCCGTTTTGCCGCAGGCGGATGCAGATAAAACGGTAACGGCAGATGTGTCCGCAGCCGCGTTGCCCTTTTTTAAAAAACAGGGATTTATACTGCAACACCAAAACCAAATTCAGCGAAACGGCTTGGTTTTAATCAATTACCGCATGATTTTGCAAACCGACAGCATTGATGCGGCCGCACAAACCAACTTTTCCGCAACTGCAGCAAACCCTCTCCCTAACCCTCTCCCGCAGGAGAGGGAACAAGGTGCCGCAGCTTCAACACTTTCAGACGACCCCAAAGCCCAAAAGCTACCTGAAAACTCCCTATGCTACGCCGACGGTCAACCGATACTGCTGGGTGATCGTGTAACTATCACCAGCAAACAATGGCACGGCAAAATCGTTGCCTTGATTGCCGAGCAGCAATACGACCCGTCCATCGGTTCCGCCGAAGAATGGGCGACATTACAAAGCGGCGTAATGGCGCAATTTGATGAAGCAGGTTTGGTGCACTATCCCGATGTTGAGACTGCCGGCGAACTCATCTTATTGGCACGAGCGGATGCAGCAGATGTCCTAAAATCTCAAAAGGACAACCGCGTGCGTGAACCGAGTTCACACACCCTACAAAATGTTTCAGACGACCCCAAACCCAAAAAGCAGCCTGCACTCCCAAAAGTCCGTCTGAAACCCCTACCCCTTGCCGACATCCGCACCTTCCAAGCCTGGCTCAAAACCGCCGAGCGCGACAACCCGCGCCTGCTGTTCCTCAGCCGCGACGACCTCATGCAGCACGCCGCCGCGCACATTACCGAAGAACAATTCCCCAAACACTGGCAAACCGCAGACGGCAAATTCAAACTCAGCTACCGCTTCGAGCCGCACCATCCGCTCGACGGCGTGACCATGACCGTGCCGTTGACCGTCCTCAACCGCCTGCACGCGCCGTCGCTTGAATGGCTGGTGCCCGGTATGTTGCGCGAGAAAATCCAGCTGCTGATTAAAGCACTGCCGAAGCAAATCCGCCGCATTTGCGTGCCCGTCCCCGATTTCATCACCAAATTTCTCGGAAGCAATCCCGACCGCCAAGCGGCCATTATTCCCCAGTTGGCGCACTTTATCGCCAAAAGTGCCGGCGATATGAGGATTCTCGAGCAAATCGACCAAGACGCATGGGCGGCGCAAGAATTGCCCGAACACTGCTATCTGAATCTGCGCATCATCGACGACGGCGGACAAGAATTAGCCATGGGGCGCGATTTAATCCAAATCCAACAACAACTTGGCAAAGCCGCCGCCACCACCTTCCGCGACAACACCCAAGAATTCGAGCGCGACAACGTTACCACGTGGGATATCGGCACCCTGCCCGAATCCATCAAATTCGCACGCGGCAAACAACAGCTCACCGGCTACCTCGGCCTGCAAAAAGAAAAAGACGGCCGCATCGCCCTGCGCCTGTTCGACACGTCTGCCGCCGCCGAACAAGCCCACAGGTTAGGCGTGATCGAACTCATGAAACTACAACTAAAAGAACAAGTTAAAGACCTGAACAAAGGCATCCAAGGCTTCACCCAAGCCGCCATGCTGCTCAAACACATCAACGCCGACACCCTGCGCGACGACCTCACCCAAGCCGTCTGCGACCGCGCCTTTATCGGCGAAGACGAGCTGCCGCGCAACGAAAAAGCCTTCAAAGAACAAATCAAACGCGCCCGCAGCCGCCTGCCCGCCGTCAAAGAAGCCCTCAGCCGCTACCTGCAGGAAACCGCCGCCGCCTACGCCGAACTGAACGGCAAACTCGGCAAACACCCGCTCACCCACCTCATGCGCCAACGCCTGCAAACCCTGCTCGCCGCCGGTTTTGCCACCCGCACCCCGTGGGCACAATGGCCGCGCCTCCCCATCTACCTCAAAGCCATGACCCTGCGCCTCGAAAAATACAGCGGCAACCCCGCTCGCGACGCAGCCCGCGAAGCCGATATTCAAGAGCTGAAACAAATGTGGCAGGAAAAAACCGACAGCTTGGTGAAACAAGGACTACCCGTTTCAGACGACCTCGCCGCGTTTAAATGGATGATTGAAGAATTGAGAGTGTCGCTGTTTGCGCAGGAATTGAAGACGCCGTATCCGGTGTCGGTGAAGAGATTGATGAAAGAATGGGATAAGATGTTATATTGAAATTTTTTATTCTAAGAGGCATAATTAGCCTAAGAGTTTATATTTTAAATTGGAGAAGAGTAATGGCTAAATTTGATTCTAAAGTTCAACAAGAACAAGAAGCTACCAAAAAGCTTAAAACTAGTATTCTTCCATTTGGTTTTTCTATCGGATTAGTTGACGATGACTTAATTTTGATTGAGTTTGTGGATAGATTGAATGGTGAAAATGTTATTGTTGAATCAATTGCGTTAACCAAAAATAAAACAATGAGTTTAGTAGGTGCTTTGCAAAAAGCACTTCAAGAAATCAACAAATGAATATTAAGTAAAAAAACCTTCAGATTTACTTTTTTAGCAAAATGAAAATATTGAGTTTAAATAGAGATAAAGATATGCTAAAAAATATCCAAGATCAACCAACTCGACTATGTATGTTGGATAGCAATGCGCGCAGTGTATTTACTAGCACCTTCCACCGAAAGCATAAAATTGCTTCGGACGAGATGTTGACAAATTGTTATTCCAACAAAGATTGGAGAAATTGGTGTAATCTGTTTACAACTTCCCTTGAAAATTTGGATTTTAAAGAGAAGCTTAAAGAAATAATTAGTAACAAAGAATTTAAAAATTATTTGTACCATTTTGATAATGATTTATATAAAAACCTATCTCAAGCTATAGAAGAATACGAGTCAAGTAAAATAAAAAATACTTTCTTTGCTGATATTTCCAAAGAGTCGCAAGAGTGCGTCTTACGTATACTCTCAATATTGGCGTGCAGAAATAATATTGATATCCATATTGACTCAAGTAATGGTAATGTAAATATAGATATTAACCATAATTCAAATGGAATATTAAACCTTCAAGTAGCAAGTGGCAAATTAATATATTTTTCTTATGTGGGCGAAAATGACAAAATCTTCAAAATAACTGGAAAAATAAAACTAAAAAGTGATTATGATCTTATTGAATTAAATAGAGTTTGTAATTTATTATAAGTATTGAATTTATAACTGTAGGCGTTTTAATAGTATGTGTAGAGAATTAACTTCTGGTTATCTTGCTCGGAGATTGAAACCAAGTTGGCTTAGTAAAAACGGGAATAATATTATCATCTCTACCGCTGCTTTTGATCTAAGAGATGGAGATCCCCCAGAGTTATTTGTTTCTTTTTATTTAACAGGGAATTGTAATCCTATTGATTTTTCGTATGCATTTGAACTTATTAAGAAAGGTTACAGAGATTCTAATGTTTCAGGAGCGATATGTATACTAAATATAGAAGAAGCACTCAGAGAAGTTAATGATGAACAAGATCCTATAATTGTATTTTATGAATTAATCGATTCCCCTCATTCCGGCTTATTTTTTACTAAAAATAAAGAAGAAAAACAAGAATTAATACAGGAAGCCAAAACAACGTTATGTTTTTTAGCTCGTAAGAGAATACAAGCTATCAAAGAAAATATAGCTTTAGAGTATGAAATTCCTAAAATTGAAGTTCTTACAAATCCTGTTTTGTTAACAAGCAAGTCTTAGCCTGTGTCCAAATGCATGCGTGCCTTTCGGCACAAACTCTACCTGCAAATCACGCAAAACTTGGAATCCGCATGTAGCGTGTGTGCGGTACGCACACACGCGGTCTTTCTAAACTACTTCCCTTTCCAAACTAAACCAAAGGTCGTCTGAAACCCATTTTCAGACGACCTTTTGCCACTTCGCAAAACAAGAATTCCCGCCGCCCTCTCCCCAAACGTCGCCCGAACCAGTAAACTCCCCATGTTTCAACAACTTCTTGGAAGCAAACCATGTCCGGTATCTACCTACCCCGCCTATTTCCGCCCCACATCGTCGAACGTGGATTGCTGTATTTTCAGCAGGGCAAGGTTCGCGATGTCCAAAAAACTTCCGTAGGGCGTTATCGGGCGGAGGTGTGCGGTTCGGAAAACTATTCGGTATGGCTGAAGCTGGATAGTGATTTGTACATTAAGGACGGGGGCTGCGATTGTCCTTATGGCGGGGCGTGCAAGCATATGGCGGCGTTGTGGTATGCGGTGCGCGCTCAAACGCCGGACGGGCAGCCTGACGAATCTGACGCGCAGCAGCCTAAACAGGGCGGCAATCCGTATCGGCAGCAGCTCTCCAAAATCTTTTCCCGAACCCGATATTATGATTACTACGAAGCCGCCGATTTGGGCTTCAGGCTGCAAAATTGGTTAGAAGATGTGGCGCAGGAGGGGACGGCGGCGTTGCAGCAGGCTTTGCCTCTGTTGATACCGCGTTTGCAGGATGCTTTTGAAAAGGCAGACGATTCGGACGGTATGTTGGGCGATGCCATGTATATGGCACTTGATCTGCTGGAAGAAGCGGTCATGGAAAATGTCCCGAAGCGTTTGATTAATTTTTTGGACAAATGTTTGGACGACAGCCGCTATTTTGATTTCTCCGAGGCAGGCAATAAAATCTACCAAATCCGCGCCCGAATCTGGCGGTTGCGCGGCGAATGGCAGGCGTGGCAAGATTATGTGGCTAAACGTTTGGCTGCTACCGAGTCGGGTTGGGAACATGAATTTTGGGCATTTGAGGGTTGGCAGGTTTTGCAGGCGAAAGGCGATACTGCTGCCGCGCAGGATTATTTCAGACGACATCTGCACCTGCCGCAATTCAGACAAATCGCGGTAGAACAAGCTGTCGGGCAGCGAGATTGGGCGGAAGCGGAACACCTCTTGCGTGAAGGAATCAAGATTGCCAAAGCTGAGGGAACCCCCGGCACAGCGCACAAATGGAAGCTGCAACTTTTCGATGTATTGAAGGAAACCGGTAAAAATGTACGCGAAATCGCAGCGGATTTGGCGTTTTCCACCAGCCTTTCATTGCCGCATTATGAAGCGTGGAAAGCCACGTTTTCCTCCGCCGAATGGCAGGATGAATTCAACCGCCTGCTTGCGCGCTTGTCGGGTCAATATTCGCTGCAAGCTGAAATATTCGAGCATGAACAGGAATTTGACCGGCTGCTCGCCCTATTGCAGCAACACCTTTCGTTGTACATGATGGAACGTTTTGCCCCGTCTTTCCCCGAGCCGTATCACGATCAAATCGTAGCTTGCTACCTGAAAATCTTTGCAGTTGAAATTGACGAAGCAAGCAACCGTAAGCAATACCGTCAGCTCTTGAACCAATTAAAGACCCTCCGCCGCCAATATTCCGCACAACGGCAGGCGATGGAAGACTTTGCCGACGAAATCAGGGAGCGATATAGCGAAAAACCACGTCGGCCTGCGCTGCTGGAGGAATTAGATCGGGCGGGGTTTTAGGAAAAAGCTGTTCATCTATACCTTGTAATAGATCTTTCTAAATAGCAAGCTGTAGCCTGCATCAAACCGCGTGCGTGCCTTCGGGCACACACCCTACCTATGAATCACAAAGAATTTGAAATTTATGCGTAGGGTGTGTGCGGTACGCACGCACGCGGTCTTTTTTAAAATGTTCTTCCCAATCAAACCAAAGGCCGTCTGAAAGTATTTCCCAACTTTCAGACGGCCTTTTTATATTCATATTCCTGTTTATTTTTCCAAACGCGCAATCAGTTCATCGGCTAAGTCCAGATAAGCAAGCTGTAGCCTACATCAAACCGCGTGCGTGCCTTCGGGCACACACCCTACCTATGAATCACAAAGAATTTGAAATTTATGCGTAGGGTGTGTGCGGTACGCACGCACGCGGTTTTTTTAAAATGTTCTTTCCAATCAAACCAAAGGCCGTCTGAAAGTATTTCCTAACTTTCAGACGGCCTTTTTATATTTATATCCCTATTTATTTTTCCAACCGTGCAATCAGTTCATCGGCCAAGTCGAGATAAGCCTGGGTGCCTTTGGCGTGGGCGTCGTAGGCGAGGGCGGGGAGGCCGTGGCTGGGGGCTTCGGCGAGGCGGATGTTGCGGGGAATGACGGTATCGAAGAGCAGGTTGCCGAAGTGTTGTTTGAGCTGTTCGCTGACTTCGACGACGAGGCGGCTGCGGCTGTCGTACATGGTGCGGACGATGCCGGTTACGTCGAGGTTGGGGTTGATGGCTTGGCGGATTTTGCGGACGGTGGCCACTAAGTCGGAAATGCCTTCGAGGGCGTAGTATTCGCAAAGCATGGGGACGATGACGCCGTTGGCGGCGACCAGGCCGTTGAGGGTGAGCAGGGTCAGGGACGGGGGGCAGTCGATGAGGACGTAGTCGTAGTCGTCGGCAACGAGCTGCAGGGCGTTTTTGAGGCGGATTTCGCGTGCGATTTCTTGGACGAGTTCGACTTCTGCGCCGGCCAGTGTGCGGTTGGCGCCCAATACGTCGTAGCCGCCTTCTTTGCTGCGGACGACGGCGTTGGGGATGTCGGTTTCGCCGAGGACAACTTGATATACGCCGTTTTCGATGGTGGCTTTGTTGATGCCGCTGCCTGTGGTGGCGTTGCCTTGGGGGTCGAGGTCGACGACAAGGACGCGGCGGCCTTTGGAGGCCAGGGAGGCGGCTAGGTTGACGGTGGTGGTGGTTTTGCCGACTCCGCCTTTTTGGTTGGCGACGGCGAGGATTTGTGCGCTCATGTGCTTTGCTGTCGTGTTAAGTGTGGATGGCTGGATTGTACCGTTATTCGGTATGCTTGGGTTGTTTTCAGACGGCCTTTTTGCGGATGATGACGATATGGCGTTCGGCATTGAGTTGGGGGACGTGCAATGCTTCGACTTTTTCGACGGCGACGCTTTCGGGCAGTTTGTCGATTTCTTCTTGCGGGTATACGCCTTTCATGGCCGCCCAGTAGCCGCCGTCTTTGAGGAGGTGCTCGGTCCAGTTGACGAAGTCGGCGAGTTCGGCAAAGGCGCGGCTGGTGATGACGTCGGCGCGGCAGTCGGCGGCGGCTTCTACGCGGCCGCTGATGACGCGGACGTTTTTAAGGCCGAGTTCGATAACGGCTTGTTGCAAAAAGGCGGTTTTTTTGGTGTTGGCATCGAGGAGGGTGATGTCGAGGTCGGGGCGGCAGATGGCGGTGGGTATGCCGGGCTGTCCGCCACCGGAGCCGACGTCGAGCATGGTTTGTGCGTGTTCGATATAGGGCAGGAGGGTCAGGCTGTCGAGCAGGTGGTGGCTGACGGTTTGGGCGGGGTCGCGCAGGGCGGTCAGGTTGTAGGTTTTGTTCCACTTTTGCAGCAGGGCGGCATAGTCTAGCAGTTTGGCCTGTTTGGCTTCGTCGATGTCCAAACCCAGTGCCTGTATGCCGTCGCGGAGCTGTTGCGCCTGATTCATTTGTTATTCCTTATTGGTTAAAACGCGTTGGATGTAATGGTAACGGAAAGCATGCCGTCTGAAAATGTTTGTGCCTGTTGAATCAACGTTTCATCTTGTGAAAGACGATGGGCTGCTCCGGCGCGCGCGTGAGCTGTTTGGGCAGGGTCAGCATGGCGATAATCCACACGGAGAGGGTGTAGTAGAACACGCCTTGTCCGCGCATACCGGCCAATGCGGCATTGCCTAAGATGACTTCAAAAATCAAGCCTGCCGTCGCCGAGGCACACGCTGCGACACCGGCAAGGAAGATGGCGTAACGCGAATGCCGGCGCATCATTTTTTTATACGCCAGCTTGGTCAGTCCGCCGGCAATAGGCAGGTTGAGGAAGGCAAACATGCCGCAGACGAACCATGCGACGGAATCCTGCCAACCGCTTTGCCATGTCCACGCGCCGTCTTTGACTGTGACCAACAGCCCTTGGCCGTCTGAAAAGGCAATTTGCACGATATTGTGCAATATCATCGCCAGCGGCAGGGTGAGGAACATCAGTGCAACCAATAGGGGGCGGTAGGGCTTTTCTTGAGTCAGGTACATGGCAGCTTGCCTTGGGAAAATAAGTTGAAATGATAGCAGATCGGCGGTTGATTCACGTTAGTTTGCCACCGAAATTGCTGACAAAAACAGTCAATTAAAAAAGAAATGAAAAATTATTTTTTCTTGGCAAACATTGGTAGATAAAGGGTGAGAAAACGTTTTCAGACGGCCTAATCTATTATTTTTATATGAACCGAACAGAAAATCTTTGCATTTCTCCGTAAAATCTACTAAATTCTTAATAACATATTATAAAGACCTGAAATCTGGAACCCAAACCGAAACTGCCTTCCGCCATTTACGCTCGGAAACTCAGCAGGCAACAAAAGTTTCACACACGATAAAATACAAAATAATTCCTCTGAAATCAGTTGTTTATAATGATAGATAACCACAAGGCAAACCATGCCTGACTTTAGTAGGAGTAAAACCATGGCTGAAGCAACCGATGTCGTATTAGTAGGCGGCGGCATTATGAGCGCCACTTTGGGCGTATTGCTCAAAGAACTCGAACCATCTTGGGAAATCACCCTGATCGAACGCTTGGAAGATGTAGCGTTGGAATCATCAAATGCATGGAACAATGCCGGTACGGGACACTCTGCGCTGTGCGAATTGAACTATGCGCCTCTGACTGCCGACGGCACGATCGATCCGACCCGTGCCCTCAATATTGCCGAACAATTCCATATCAGCCGCCAATTTTGGGCGACTTTGGTCGAAGAAGGCAAACTGACCGACCGCACTTTCATCAATTCCGTCCCTCATATGTCGCTGGTGATGAACGCCGACCATTGCAGTTATCTGCAAAAACGTTTCGACGTGTTCAAAAACCAAAAACTCTTTGAAAAAATGGAGTTTTCTACCGACCGCGCCAAAATCGCCGAATGGGCGCCGCTGGTTGTCAACGGTCGTGATGAAAGCCAACCCATTGCCGCCAACTATTCCGCCGAAGGTACGGACGTTGATTTCGGTAACTTGACCCGTCAAATGGTGCAATATCTGCGCGAAAAAGGCGTGAAAATGGAATTCAACCGCCATGTTGAAGACATCAAACGCGAATCTGACGGCGCGTGGGTACTCAAAACCTGCAACACTGAAAACCATGAAGACCATTTGACCCTCCGCAGCCGTTTCGTGTTCCTCGGCGCAGGCGGCGGTGCACTGACCCTGCTGCAAAAATCCGGTATTCCGGAAGGCAAAGGCTACGGCGGCTTCCCTGTTTCCGGCCTGTTCTTCCGCAACAGCAACCCTGAAACCGTTGCCCAACACAATGCCAAAGTGTACGGTCAAGCTTCCGTTGGCGCGCCTCCTATGTCCGTTCCACACTTGGATACCCGCAATGTAAACGGCGAGCGTCATCTGATGTTCGGCCCATATGCAGGCTTCCGCCCCAACTTCCTCAAACAAGGCTCGCTCATGGATCTGCCGATGTCCATCCAAATGGACAACCTCTATCCTATGCTCCGCGCCGGTTGGGCTAATATGCCGCTGACCAAATACCTCTTGGGCGAATTACGTAAAACCAAAGAAGAACGCTTTAATTCGCTCTTAGAGTATTATCCGGAAGCCAATCCTGACAATTGGGAACTGATTACCGCCGGTCAACGCGTACAAATTATCAAAAAAGACCCGAAAAAAGGCGGCGTACTCCAATTCGGTACCGAAATCGTCGCTCATGCCGACGGCTCGCTGGCCGCATTGCTGGGCGCATCCCCAGGCGCATCAACCGCCGTGCCTTTGATGATTAAGCTGATTAACCAATGCTTCCCTGGCCGTATCGAGTCATGGTCAGGCCGTCTGAAAGAATTGGTGCCCGGCTACGGTATCAAGCTGAACGACAATCCGACTTTGGCGGACGAAATCATCAGCCACAACGCGACCGTTTTGGGTATTCATCACTAATTGAAGCAGACACAAAGGCGGGCATTCTTGCCCGCCTTTTTTCAAACCATTAAAATAGTGGCATTCAGGCCGTCTGAAATCTAATCTGCGACAGCATGTTGCACGATTCAAACCCGAAATCAGCCCCAATAGAAAAACGCCATGACCGATATTCTCAACAAAATCCTTGCCACCAAAGCAGAAGAAGTGGCCGTCCAAAAAGCCGCCGTTTCCTTGGAAGACATCAAAGCCCAAGCGCAGGCTGCTGCGTCGGTTCGCAGCTTTATCGGCTCGATCCGTGAAAAACACGCGCAGAATCTGTCTGCCATTATTGCCGAAGTCAAAAAAGCCAGCCCGAGCAAAGGCCTGATCCGTCCTGATTTTCATCCTGCCGAAATCGCCGTTGCCTATGAAAAAGCCGGCGCGGCCTGTTTGTCCGTGTTGACGGACGAACCTTATTTCCAAGGCTCGCCCGAGTATTTGAAACAGGCGCGTGCGGCTGTGGCGTTGCCGGTCTTGCGTAAAGATTTCATCATTGACGAATACCAAATCTATCAGGCGCGCGCGTGGGGTGCGGATGCGGTTCTTCTGATTGCCGCCGCCTTGGAAGCAGAGCAGCTTGAGCGTTTTGAAGCCGTTGCCCACGAATTGGGCATGACTGTCTTGTTGGAGTTACACGATGCGTCCGAGCTGGAAAAATGCCGCAACATGACCACGCCGTTGTGGGGCGTCAACAACCGCAACCTGCGTACGTTTGAAGTGACCCTGCAACAAACCCTCGACCTCTTGCCTGAATTGAACGGCAAAACCGTTGTAACCGAAAGCGGCATCCGCAACAAAGAAGACGTCGATTTCATGCGCAGCCACGGCGTGCATACTTTCCTGATCGGCGAAACCTTTATGCGAGCCGACGATATCGAAGCCGAAGTCAAAAAACTGTTTTAAACCCTAAAAAACATCAGGTCGTCTGAATTTTCAGACGGCCTGAATCGATTTGAAGGCAGACATAATGTTTACCGTACAACGCATTTACGCTTATCAGCCGAATCCCGAACAGACCGCCGTTTTTATCGACCGCCTCTATCCGCGCGGCGTCCGCAAAGAGGTCTTCGCCACTGCTATTTGGCTGAAAGACATTACGCCCAGTGCAAACCTGCGCCGCTGGTATCACGAAAATCCGACTCAAAATTTCGACAGTTTTGTCAGCCGTTATCATGAAGAGTTGCACAATGAAACTGCACAAGCCGCCATCAAGCAGTTGTTGGATTTGGAGCGGCAACACGGCAATATCCTGCTGCTGACCGCCGTCAAAGATACGCGACATTCCCACGTTTCTGCGCTGGCTCAATTTTTGGGTGCAAGGTTTGAATACCGCGATTAAAACATCAGTGTTTGGGCTGAATGCAAAAAGGCCGTCTGAAATCAGGGTTTCAGACGGCCTGCTATTTTCAAATTAAGAAGGATAACGGTGTGCCACCAATTTTCCGTCTATGTATTCGCCGATATAGACTTGCGAGGCTTCAAGGTGGAGGCGGTCAAGCTCTTGTTGCAGCCACGCTTCATCACGCTTAATGATTTCGAGGATGTCGGGGTCGACTTGGCCGTCTGTAATCAGCGGATAGCGTAGGCTTTCGTCGCCGTACTGAATGACGGTGAACTGGACGTTTTGCTCCATGACGGCGCATTTGACCGAAGAGATTTCATAGATGCCGGCGGCGCGGAGTTTGAACGTGAGGTCATGCACGCTGATGCCGTTTTTCATACATTCTTCTGCTTGTACTTTGCCGTTGACGATGATCCAAACGGATTTGCCGTCAATCACGGATTTGACCCAGCGGTTGTGGTTTTTGATGAATTTCAGGCTCAATACCAATAGCGTCCACAAAATCAGTACGGGGAAAAATTGCAACAGGCCGATGCTGTCGCTGTAAATCACGTCGCTGATGATGCCGCCGAGTACAAAGTTTTGTACTTGATCCATGGCGGAGGTCGGTGCGAGGTTGCCTTTACCTAAGATGTTGATTTACAAAATTAAACATAAAATATCCATCTAATCTGAGGAAAAATAGAAAGGTCGTCTGAAAACTAAATTTCAGACGACCTTTCCCGTTTGAAACGGTCCCAAATGGCAGGGTTGCTTTATTTCTTATTACCCAACTGCGGCAATACCGAACCTTCGCCCAGCGACAACAAACCGCTTTGCGAGTAGATACCCAGTTTGGCGCGGGTGTCGGTGATGTCGAGGTTGCGCATGGTAAGCTGGCCGATGCGGTCGAGCGGTGTGAACGCGGCGTCTTCGACTTTTTCCATGCTCAGGCGTTCGGGTTGGTAGGTCAGATTGGGCGACTCGGTGTTCAGAATCGAGTAGTCGTTGCCGCGGCGCAGTTCGAGGGTTACTTCGCCGGTGATGGCTTTGGCGACCCAGCGTTGTGCGGTTTCGCGCAACATGAGTGCTTGGCTGTCAAACCAGCGTCCTTGATAGAGCAGACGACCGAGGCGCAGGCCGTTGATGCGGTATTGTTCGATGGTGTCTTCGTTGTGGATGCCGGTTACCAAGCGTTCGTAGGCGATGTGGAACAACGCCATGCCCGGGGCTTCGTAGATGCCGCGTGATTTGGCTTCGATGATGCGGTTTTCGATTTGGTCGCTCATGCCCAAGCCGTGACGGCCGCCGATGCGGTTGGCTTCGAGGAAGAGTTCGACAGGATCGGCGTATTCTTTGCCGTTCAATGCAACCGGCACGCCTTCTTCAAAGCGCACGCTGACTTCTTCGGGTTTGACTTCGACGTTTTCGTCCCAGAAGGCAACGCCCATGATGGGTTTGACGATTTTGATGCCGCTGTTGAGGAACTCCAAATCTTTGGCTTCATGCGTTGCGCCGAGCATATTGGAGTCAGTAGAGTAGGCTTTTTCAACCGACATTTTGTAGTTGAAGCCGTTGGCAATCAGAAATTCGCTCATTTCGTGACGGCCGCCGAGTTCGTCGATAAATTGTTGGTCGAGCCAGGGTTTGTAGATTTTCAGCGCGGGATTGGTAAGCAAGCCGTAGCGGTAGAAACGCTCGATGTCGTTGCCTTTGTAGGTGCTGCCGTCGCCCCAGATGTTGACGTCGTCTTCTTTCATGGCGGAAACGAGCATGGTGCCGGTAACGGCGCGGCCCAAAGGCGTGGTGTTGAAGTAGGCGATGCCGCCGGTGGAAACGTGGAACGCGCCGCATTGGATGGCGGCGATGCCTTCGTGTGCCAACTGCGCGCGGCAGTCGATCAGGCGGGCGTTTTCTGCGCCGTATTCCATCGCTCTTTTGGGAATGGCGTTGTAGTCGTCTTCGTCAGGTTGGCCGAGGTTGGCGGTGTAGGCGTAAGGCAGTGCGCCTTTGAGTTTCATCCACAACAGTGCGGCAGAGGTATCAAGACCGCCGGAGAAGGCGATGCCGACTTTTTGACCGATGGGGAGATTTTGTAAAATAGTATGGTTTTGGCTCATTGGGATTTCTCCAGACTTGAAAAGTTGAAACCATTATCTTATAAATGGAATACATTGTCAGCAATTAGGCCGTCTGAATGTTCGGAGGGCCATATTAAAGAAACCTCATCATGAACGCTTTTAACCTTATTATCATCGGCGACGAAATCCTGCACGGCAGCCGCCAAGACAAGCATTTCGCCTTTTTCAAATCCCTGCTGGAATCGCGCGGGCTGAAGCTCAATCAGGTGCAATACCTGCCCGACGAACCTGAATTGTTGGTCAAACAACTGCGCCGCAGCTTTTCAGACGGCCTGCCGACTTTCGTTACCGGCGGCATCGGCTCCACGCCCGACGACCATACCCGCCAAGCGGCCGCCGCCGCTTTGGATTTGCCCGTCGTCCGCCATCCCGAAGCCGCCAAGTTCATCGAAACCGTTACCCTGAAACGCGGCGAACCGCTTGACGCCCCCGAACACGCCCAGCGCCTGAAAATGGCGGATTTTCCCGCAGGCGTAGAGCTTGTGCCCAACCCGTTCAACAACATCGCCGGATTTTCCATCCGCGAGCATTATTTCTTCCCCGGCTTCCCTGTGATGGCGCACCCGATGGCGGAATGGGTATTGGAAACTTATTACGCCGACCGCTTTAACCAAACCGAACGCGGCAGCCGCAGTGTGTATGTGTTCGACCAACCCGAGTCGCGCATTACGCCGATTATGGAACATCTTGAGCGTACCTACGCTGGTATCCGTTCGTACAGCCTGCCCACCGTGGGCCGTACCGATTCAGACGGCCGTTATACTCCGCCGCATATCGAGTTCGGCATCAAAGCGGAAGGCGAGGCCTGCCGCTTGCTGGATGCGGCGTGGGAAGATGCGTTGCAGGGTTTGCAGGCGATTGGCGCGACTTTGAAAGAAACGGTGGAATAATGCATTTATCCCCAGCCCAATCCAGACGCGCACTGACTTTTGCCTCTTTGCTGTTTTTACCGCCGACCCTCATTATTGGCATTTGGCTGGCGCAATATGGCGGCTTCGCTTTTGAGCTGCCGCTGATGCACGCCGTCCATGCCCACGCGGGCACATGGTTTGATCCGATTGCCACCGTGTTGCACTATCTGGGCAAAACCGCGATTGCCGTGCCGCTGATCGGCGCGGTTGCCGCCGCCCTGTATTTTGCCGATAAGAAGCGCGAAGCGCTGTTTTGCGTGTTGGCGGCATTGGTGCCGACTTTGAACATGCTGATTGTGAAGGTATGGTTTGCCCGCGAACGCCCGTTGCTTTGGCCGCGCCTGATTGAGGAGAGTAATTTTTCCTTTCCCAGCGGCCACAGTACGTTTTCCGCTGCCATTGCCGTCATGTTGATATTGCTTTGCCGTCGCACGCGCTACCGCCGTGCTGCTTGGGTAGGCGGCATTTCCTTTGCCCTGCTGACCGGGTTTTCACGCATTTATTTGGGCGTGCATTATCCCACCGACGTTTGGGCAGGCTGGACAAACGGCACGCTGACTGCATTGCTGGTGTATATGATCATCTTCAGGCCGTCTGAAAAATAGAAGAAATAAATCATGAATACACGTTCACCCAACACGCCTTATTGGCTCAGAAACGGCCATGCCGATACTCTGTTTGCCAAGCTACTGCAAGGCAAGGCGCCCGACTACCGCCGCGAGCTTCTGCCCGACAGTACCGGCAAAACCCAAGTTGCCTACGATTTTGTCGACAGCGCCAATCCTGATGCGCCGTTGGTGGTTTTGTTCCACGGACTGGAAGGCAGCAGCGAGAGTCATTACGCAGTCGAGCTGATGAAAGCCGTGCAGCAGCGCGGTTGGAACGGCGTGGTTGCCCATTTCCGCAGTTGCGGCGGTATAGAAAACACCGCGCCCGTGTTCTACCACCTCGGCGATACGCCCGAAATTGCCTTTATGCTCAACACGCTGGCCCGACGCTATTCAACCATCTACGCTGTCGGCGTTTCTTTGGGGGGTAATGCCTTGGCCAAATATTTGGGCGAGCAGGGCAGTAATGCCGTTCCACGCGCATCTGCCGTCGTTTCCGCGCCCGTTGATGCCGTAGCGGCAGGTACGCGATTTGATCAGGGCATGACGCGCTTGATTTACACGCGCTATTTTTTAAATTCGCTGTTGCCGAAAGCCCAGGCGATTCCTCAGTTTCAGACGGCCTTAAGCCAGCAAAACTGCAAAACGCTTGGCGACTTTGACGACCGCTTTACCGCGCCGCTACACGGTTTTGCCGACCGCCACGATTACTACCGCCGTAATTCCTGCAAACCGTTTCTGAAAGGCGTGGGTACGCCGTTACTGCTGCTCAATGCCGTCAATGACCCTTTCCTGCCACCAGAAGCCCTGCCGACCGGGCGGGACGTGTCCTCGGCCGTTACGCTGCTGCAACCGGCATACGGCGGGCATGTCGGTTTTGTCAGCCGCGATCAAGGCCGTCTGAATCTGCAATGGCTGCCGCAAATCGTGTTGGACTATTTCAAACAGTATCAGCCGTAAATGGAAAAGGGCATGTATGCAGACATGCCCTTAGGGTGTAGAAAGTAAAAAGGCCGTCTGAAAACGAGTTTCAGACGGCCTTTTGAATAGCTTGATTATTTACTTTTGTCGGCTTTGGCTTCTTTTTTCAGAGAAGCGTACAACTCAGGGTCGCGGTTTTTCAGCAGGGAAGCAACGGCCAAGTCGTCACGGTTAACTTTAGCCAAATCTACGCGCTCGATGTGTACCAAACGCAGCAATTCGCGTACAGGTTTAGGCATATTGCGGCCAGATTCGTAACGGGAACCGCCGGATTGAGTCACACCAATGCGGCTCCAGAAGTCCATTTGGTTCAGGCCGAGTTTTTTACGGATATCGCGGATGTTTTCAATTTTTTCGAACGATTTCATGAATCTTCCTTATTGTGGTATTTGTTGCATGCCTCTAGGCATAAAAATGGGTCTGCAAGAATGCCGGCATCCCTTTCCTGTAGGCTTTTGGGGTGATATGTGGGCGTATTGCAAATGACTGATCTAGATAATTAGACAGTATATTCGAAAGAAGTTTTCCGCTGTCTGCCATAATTTGTGTAAATATTTCTTAATTCATTATTTCAGTAAAATTTCATTATATAAATCATTAAATTATGTGCTTATCTTAAATATGGCGTAAGCAAATTTTTACATAATTAAACAATTCAATTTGGGTGAAAACTTAATTTCGAGTTTTTATTCGGTTTTCTAGATTGAGAATGCGAATAAACTTCAGGCCGTCTGAATCTATGTTTTCAGACGGCCTGAAGGTTTTTTCAAGGTTAAGGCTTACCGCTGGCAGGGCTGATGGTGAGGATTTCGTAGCCGGTTTCGGTAACCAAAACTTCGTGTTCCCATTGGGCGGAGAGGGAGCGGTCTTTGGTAACCACTGTCCAACCGTCGTTCAGGATGCGCAGATGGCGTTTGCCTTGGTTGATCATCGGCTCGATGGTAAAAATCATGCCCGGTTTGAGGACGAGGCCCTCACCTTTGCGGCCGTAGTGGACTACTTGAGGTGCTTCGTGGAAGCCGCGGCCGATGCCGTGTCCGCAGAATTCCTGCACGACGGAGTAGCCGGCATTTTCGGCAACCTGTTGGCAGGCATAGCCGACGTCGCCGAGGGTGGCGCCGGGTTTGACCGCTTCTATACCCGCCATCATGGAGGCGTGGGTCACGTCGATCAGGCGTTGGGCAATCGGGGAGACTTTGCCGACGGTAAACATACGGCTGGAGTCACCGTGGAAACCGTCTTTTTTAATGGTCAGGTCGATGTTGACGATGTCGCCTTCTTTCAGCGGCTTGTCGTCGGGAATACCGTGGCAGATGACGTGGTTGACGGAGGTGCAGCAGGATTTCGGGTAGGGCGGGTTGCCGTAGTTGAGGGGGGCTGGATAACCGCCTTGAACGTTGACGTGGTAGTCATAAACGAGTTTGTCGATTTCGTTGGTGGTGACGCCGGGTTTGACGAATTGGCCGATGTAATCGAGGGCTTCGGCGACCAAGCGGCCGAGTTCGCGCATTTTTTCGATTTCTTCGGGGGTTTTGATGATGACTTTGTCCATGAGGTTTCCTTCTTGTTTCAGACAGCATGGAGGCCATCTGAACGGGACGGGTGTGCCGTCTGTTTAAAACAGGTTGTCGAGATTGTCTTTATTGCGCGGTTTGGCTTGTGGTTTTGCCCCAGACTCGGCTTTCGGAGTCGGTTTGGACTCGGGGGCTTTGGCTTTTTCCGGTTTGTTTTCTACCGCTTGTGCGGCAGGTTTGTTGCTTGCGGCTTTGTTTTCTACCGGCTGGCTGTCTGCTTTAGGTTTGTTTTGAGCGGCAGGGCTGCTGTTGTCGGATGGTGTGTTTTCTGATTTGTCGGCTTCAGTGCGTTTGTTTTCTGTGCGTTTGCCGCGGTGTGCAGCGGCGCGGTCGTTTTTTACACCTTCTTTCGCTTTTTCACCTTTTTCATTTTGTGGGACGACAGGATTGCCGGAGGCAGTTTTTGCGTCGCCGTCCTTGGCAGGCTGAACGGTTTCAGGTTCGACTGTGCCGTTGGGGCGCCAAACTTCAATGCGTGTGTCGGTTTGTTCGGCAGGGCTTTTTTCGGGTACGTCGGTTTTACCGGAGTGTAGGGTGCTGAATACGCCGGCAACAAGGGCGGCGACGGCGATAAAGCTGACAAGGAATAAAGCGCGGATTAGGTGTTTGGGCTTAAGTTGGAAAGGGGTTTTATTATTCTTGGACATGATGGGTCGGGTAATCGTTGGAGGAATGGCCGTCTGAATATTCAGACGGCCCCGGGTTGCCTGTGAATCAGTTGGCAACGTAGTTTTGATAGAGGGTCACGACTTTTTGTACGCCGACGGTCGTGCTGACTTTTTGGGTCACGCGGGCTTGTTCGTCAGGTGTAAGGATGCCCATCACATAGGTCACGTTGCCGTAAGTTACGATTTTGACGCGTGCTTGGGTGGCCGGGCTGAGGCCCAACAGGGAGGCGCGGACTTTGGATGTGCCCCAGGTATCGTTGGTCACATCGCCGAACGAACGCGCTTGTGAGGCAACGGTGATGTAGTTGTAAACGCCTTCTGCGGCTTGTTCGGAACGGGCGATGCGTTCAACAAATTGTTTTTCGCCTTCGGTAGCCACTTGGCCGAGCAGGAGCAGGTGGCGGTTGTAGCCGACAACGTTCAGTTTGGGCGTGTAGCCTTGGACCTGGTTGTTTTGGCGCAGGTAGGAGCGTGCGGTGGTTTCGACGCGCAGTGCCATAACGTTGTCGTCTGTTTGCGCGCCGGTGGTGCGGCGGTCGACGGCGGATTTGGTGCCGACGGCTGCACCGCCGATCAGTGCGCCGACGCAGCCGCTCAGACTCAGGCTTAAGAGGGTCGCAGTCAGAACGGGGAGGGCGTAGCGTTTGATATTCTTCATATCCTTTTCCTTGGGTATGGACGGTTGGGTGTTCAGACGGCCTTTAAGGGATGGGCCGTCTGAAAAGAAAGGGTTACATGCCTTCAAGCAGGACGGAGTCGATGCAGTCGCACATGGCGTGAATCAGCAAAATATGGTTTTCCTGAATGCGGGCAGTGCGCGGATAAGGGACGTTGAGCAAAACATCGGTATCTTTGAGCATGGCAGCGATTTTTCCGCCGTCGCGACCGGTCATGGCGATGACGTGCATGTCATGTTCGTGTGCCGCTTTGATGGCTTCGATAACGTTGGCGGAATTGCCGGAGGTGGAGATGCCGACCAATACGTCGCCGGCACGTCCGAGTGCGCGCACTTGTTTGCTGAATACATGGTCGAAACCGTAGTCGTTGCCGATGGCGGTCAGGGCGGAAGTGTCTGTCGTCAGCGCGACAGCGGCCAATTCCATGCGTTCTTTTTCAAAACGGCCGGTCATTTCTGCGGCGAAGTGCTGCGCGTCGGCAGCCGAACCGCCGTTGCCGCAGGCCAGAATTTTGCCGTCGTTCATCAGGCATTGCAGCATCAGCTCGGCAGCCTGTACGGTCGGCTCGACCAGTACTTTTTCGGCTTCCTGCTTGGCGCGGATGCTCTCGGCAAAATGCGCGGAAACGCGTTCTTGTAATGTTGTCATGAGGTTAACCTGTAATATTTTGAATCCATTCGGGTTGGCCGTCGCCCTCAATCAGTACCGCATCCAGGCGGCAGGGCGCATGGTTTAACCCGTGCTTTTGCAGATAATACTCTACACTTCGTTGCAATTTCAATAATTTGGACGGCGAGATGCTGTATGCGGCACCACCGAAACCTCGGTTTTTGCGGTATTTTACTTCAACAAACACAATCGTACCGCCGTTTTTGACGATTAAATCGATTTCGCCGTAGGCGCAATGCCAGTTCCGCGCCAGCAGAGAGCAGCCTTTGCCCAGCAGGAATGCCAGCGCCGCATCTTCGGCCGCCACTCCCTGTTTGTGGTTTAAGCGCATGAAAAGTTTACCCGTTATATAATCATTGTTTTTAAAGAGACGCCGTTTCAGACGGCCTTGAATCTATGTACACAAAACACCTGCAAAAAGCCGTCGACAGCATCGAAAAACAGACATTATACGTTGTCGCCACACCCATCGGCAATTTAGCCGACATAACGCTGCGCGCGCTGGCCGTTCTGCAAAAGGCCGATATTATCTGCGCCGAGGACACCCGTGTTACCGCCCAGCTTTTGAGTGCGTACGGCATTCAGGGCAAACTCGTGAGCGTGCGCGAACACAACGAGCAGCAAATGGCCGATAAAATCATCGCCCATCTTTCAGACGGCCTGAGCGTCGCCCAAGTTTCGGATGCGGGCACGCCTGCGGTTTGCGATCCCGGTGCGAAACTTGCCGCCCGCGTGCGCGAAGCCGGATTTAAAGTGGTGCCTGTGGTCGGCGCAAGCGCGGTCATGGGGGCGTTGAGCGTGGCCGGGGTGACGGAATCCGATTTTTATTTCAATGGTTTCCTGCCGCCTAAGGCTGGCGAACGCCAAAAGCTGCTGGCCAAATGGGCGGAAGCCGATTTTCCGATTGTAATGTTTGAAACGCCGCACCGTATCGAAGCAAGCCTTGCGGATATGGCCGCGCAGTTCCCCGACCGCCGTTTGACATTGGCGCGCGAAATCACCAAAACGTTTGAAACCTTCCTCAGCGGCACGGTTGCCGAAATCCAAGCCGCCCTTAAAAACGACAGCAACCAAACGCGCGGCGAGATGGTGCTGGTGTTGCACCCTGCGGTGAAAGAGAAACACAGCGATTTGCCCGAGGCGGCGCAAAACACCATGAAAATCCTTGCGGCCGAGTTGCCGACCAAACAGGCCGCTGAGCTTGCCGCCAAGATTACCGGCGAGAATAAAAAGGTGCTGTATGATTTGGCTTTGGAATGGAAAAAGCAGGGATAGTGGCTGATTGGCAAACCGTATATCAAAGGCCGTCTGAACAATGGATTTCAGACGGCCTTTTTTGATTGAATTTTAGAGGGTTTCAAATGGATCCGATAGGTTCAATACGCTTTGGTGTTTGCGTTTCAGACGGCCTCAATGTTTGGCAAACCTGTTTTAACGCTGCCATGCGCTGCGCAAATATTCGATGCTGTCGGTCAGGGCGTAAAACGGGGCGTTGCCGTGATTGGCGTTAGGGTAGAGGGTAAAGCGGACATCCGCGCCGAGGTGGTGCAAAGTGCCGGCAAGGATTTTGGCTTGTGCAACCATGCCGCGGCTGGTTTGGTCGGGGCGGTTGTTTCTGCCTTCATGTTCGCCTGCGCTGAGGCGGATGCCGACTCCTTGCGGCAAAGCGTCGGGCAGCCAATCGAGTACGCGGCGATCTTGCCACCAGATGGACGGGGAAACCAGCAAATAATGGCGGAAGCGTTCGGGGCGGGTGAACAGGGAATAGAGGCCGTATAAGGCGCCGAACGAATGGCCGAAGACAGCTTGGTTTTGGGTATTGATGCGGTATTTGCTGTCGAGCAGGGCGGAGAGTTCGTCATCGATAAAGCGGCTGAAGCGGTCGGCTTGGCCGTATTGTTTGCGTTCGGATTCGGGCGCGCTGTCGGGCAGCGGCGGCGTGTAGTCGAGGGCGCGTTGGCTTAAGTCGCGGATGGTGCCGCCGGTGTAACCGATGCCGACAATCAGACAGGCGGCATGGCTTTTGGTGATGGGGTTGATGAGCAGGGATTGCGCCATATTAAGGATGGCGGGGAAAAAGGCATCCCCGTCAAGAATATACAGCACGGGATAGCCGCCAGCCGGACGCTCGCCGAGTACCGCGGCTTGAATGCGGTAGGTGCGGCCGGTGTGGGCGGAGGTAACGGAGGTTTCTTCGGCTTGCAGCAGGGTGGCGGTTTGCCAGTTGGGACAGATGGGCATGATGGGGTGCTTTAATCAATGGGTTGCGTGAGGAAAAGGAGAAAAGGCCGTCTGAACAATGGATTTCAGACGGCCTTATTGTACGGATTTCTGCCTTTTTAACAATACGCGCGATTAGCGTACGTCAACGTATGAGCTGCTGTGCAGTTCGCGCAGGAGGTTGGTGGTCGCCTGTTGTGCTTTTTGTTGGGACAGGTATTGGCGGACGGCGTTTTGTTGGCGCTCTTCAGGCGTACCTGCTTCGCGGACGTCGTTCAGCTTGATGATGTGCCAGCCGAATTGGGTGCGGACAGGGGCGCTGATTTGGCCGGGTTTGAGTTTGTGGACGGCTTCTTCAAATGGGGCAACCATCATGCCGTCGGCAAACCAGCCCAAGTCGCCGCCATTGCCGGCGCTGCTGTCTTGCGAGTATTGGCGTGCCAAACCGCCGAAATCTGCGCCGCTGCGGGCTTGTGAGTAGATTTTGCGGATGGTGCTTTCTGCGCCGACGGCGGCATTGTCGTTGTCGGCCTTAATGAGGATGTGTTGGGCATGGTATTGGCGCACAGGGTCTGCTTCAGGCAGGGTTACGCCTTGTTGTTTGGCCTGCTCGATGTAACGTGCCACTTCGGAGTCGCTGACGCGGCTGTTTTGCATGATGGCCTGTTGGCGCACTTTTTCAACAATAATGCTGTCGGCGATGTCTTGACGGACGGCGGCAGACGGATTTTTGATGTTGGGGTTGTGCGCGATAACGGCTTCGATTTCGCTATCGGTCGCTTGGATGTTGCGGCGTTTGCCTACTTGGAGGATCAGGGATTGGTTGATCATTTGTGCCAAAACCTGTTGGCGCAGCTCGTTGGCGTCCATTTGTGTGCCTTTAGGCATGGTTTGACGCGCTTGTGCTACGGCTTGCGCTACTTGGCGGTGGGTAATGACTTCGTTGTCGACAACCGCGGCAATGCCGTCTGAAAGATGTACGCCGCTTTGTACGGCAGGCATGGTAGTGGCGCTGACGACTGGGGTTTTGTTGGCACGCGCTTTGGTCGCTTTGGCTTTAGGGGCGGCGTGTGCGCCTACTGCGAGAGTGAGTGCGGCGACGAGAATCAGGGGTTTGAAGTTCATTGTTTGACTACCTCGTTGGTTTTGCTGTAACCGGGGATGGCTAAGCGGAGTTTTTCGAATGGGTTGTTGCCGATATTGCTCAAGTCTTTGAGTTGGAGGTTGAAGAATACGGCGTTTTTGTGGCTGTTTTCGCCGGTAACATAGCGTTGGCCGACCAAGCTTGCGCTCCAGCAGCCGCAGTTGCTTTTGTATTCTGCACCGATGAGCATTTCCAGCGGTTTTTTGGCTTCGATTTCGTAGTTGTAACGGGCAACGGCGTACAGGTTTTTACTCAACGGCCATTGGGCGGCAAGGTCGACTTGGCTGAGCCTGTCGTAGAAATAGTTGCCGTTGGCTTGCAGATAAATGCGTTCGTTGCGTCCGTATTTGTAGCGCGCGCTTAAGACTTTGCCGGGTTCGGGGTTGTAGGTAATCCCTGCGGCGTAGCTTTCGGCACGGCTTAGGTTTTGGTTGTAGTGGATGTCCAAATCAATGCGGGTACTCGGAGTAAGGTTGCCGTGTGCAAAGGCTACCCAGTCGGATTGGCTGCGCGGATAATTGCTGACGTTGCCGTCAGGCAGGACGTTGTCTTTTTTGAAATAAAACTTCTGGCCGATACCTGCACGGAAGAGTTCTGCACCGGTATTGGGGTTGAGGATACGGCTTTGTGTGGCCAGCGTCAGGCTGTTGGCCGAATTGATGCGGTCGTTGCCCGAATACAGGTTTTCTCGGAACAGCTGCGAATAGGTAAAGCTGTTTTCGGAGCTATCGAAATTGGGCAGGTCGTTTTGGGACTTGGTCGGAATATAGTTGTAAAACAGGCGCGGTTCAAGCGTTTGCAGGTATTCCCCGCCGAAGAGCCGGGCCCTGCGCTCGAAAGTCAGGCCGCTGTCGACGTTGATAATCGGCAGGACGCGGCTGACATTGCGGCCGCTTTGACCGTTGAAGCTGTTGAGGCTGTAATAAGTGGCATGTACGCCGACTTTAGGTCGGATGTAGCCCCATTGGTTGTGGAAATCCCATTTGACGCTCGGGTAGAGTACTACGCGGCTGCCGTCTTGCTTGGTGTCGTGGTCAAAGCGGGTGAGTTGGCCTAATACGTTAAGCTGAGCCTTGCCGAAATGGCTTTGCCAACGGCCGGTCAGGCGGGGCATGATGGCATAAGGCTCGTCTTTATAACCGTCTTGGTTGGCCAGCGTTTGATATTTTTGTACGCGCAACGAGCCGTCGAAGCTGCCGCCCAACAGTTTGTCGCTGTAATTGAGCCATGCCTGACGGTCAAGGTTGACGTTGCGCGCGATGTCTTCGCGGCCGTAGAAGTCGCGGTAGTAATCGTCGTCGGAAACTTGGTTGTAATTGATGCCGCCGCTGATTTTGCTGTTCAGCTGCTGCTGGTGTTTCCATTTGAACTGGTAGCGGTTGTTGTGGACGCTTTTTTGGTCGTTCGGCATCCAGTCGCCATCGACTTCGCCGCTGTAATTCGGTTGCAGATAACGGATTTGGCCGCCCAGTTGCACGCCGCGTTTGCTGATAATGCCCGGACGGATGGTGGCATCCAAATTCGGCGCAAGGTTGAAGTAGTAGGGCAGGCTCAGCTCAAGGCCGTCTGAACCTGTGGCAATCGTCGGAACGAGCAGGCCGCTTTTGCGGTTGCCGTTGATGGGGAAGTCCGCCCAAGGCGTGTAGAGGACGGGTACGCCGCCGAATACCAGCGAAGCGTGTTTGGCCACGCCGATACCAGTCGATTCATCGGCTTCAATGCTTTGCGCTTGGATATACCAGCTGGCATCACCGGGCGAACAGGTGTTGAATTTGGTATTGATGAGTTTATAGAGGCCTTTGCCTTTGAGTTCGGCTTTTTCGCTGACACTTTGAAGGCGGCGGCCGCCTTGTTCGGTATTGAGGCGCACGGCGGTGCCGGAACCGGTTTGGTTTTTGAGGTTGTAAACCAATTGGTCGCCGGATACGGTCGAACCGTTTTGATACAGGGTAAAGCGGTCGCCGGCGGTAACGGTATCGGTGGCTTGGTCGTATTGCGCCCAATCGGCATTGAGAACATCGGCATTGCGCTCGACAATGACGTCGCCTTCGGCACGGACGCCGACTTGGGTCTGGCCTTCTATTTTATCGGCGTTGACGCGGGTGTAATCGGCAGGCAGGGCTGGCTCGCCGCTGCGTTTGATTTCGGCGGTTTCGGCCGGCTTGGCATCTTCGTGGTCGCAAAACAGGCAAGTGCTGCCCAAGGAAAGCGGATCGGCTTCGCTTTGGCCGGTTTTTGCCGGTTTGGATTCGGCGGTGTGGGCAGGGGTATAGTCTTCCGCCTGCGGAACAGAAGCATCTTCCGCGCGCACGGCTGTTGCGCCAAAGCCCATAATTAAGGCGAGTACCAAGGGTTTGAGTGAAAATAAACGAGCCAAAATCGCCCCTTAAATCGGTTTGCCAGTTAGAATAGCGGTTATTGTAACCTGAAATTCTGCGATACCGCTATGCAACGACAAACCGAATTACAAAACTGGCTGGAGTCTGTTTACCCGAACCAGCCGTTCGAATTGAGCTTTGCGGCAGCCGATGCCGACTTCCGCCGTTATTTCCGTGCGACGTTTTCAGACGGCCAGACCGTTATCTGTATGGATGCGCCTCCTGAGAAGATGAGTGTTGCGCCGTATTTGAAAGTGCAAAAACTGTTTAACATGGTCAATGTACCGCAAGTGCTTCATGTGGATGAAGCGTTGGGCTTTATGGTATTGAACGATTTGGGCAATACCACATTCCTGACCGCCATGAATCAGGAAAACAGCGAAACCGCCCATAAAGCCCTGCTGCTCGAAGCCATTGACGAACTGATCGAACTGCAAAAGGCCAGCCAGCCCGGCAAACTGCCGGAATACGACCGCGAAGTCATGCTGCGCGAGATTAACTTGTTCCCCGAATGGTTTGTGGCTAAAGAATTGGGCCGTGAGCTGACCTTCAAGCAACGCCAGTTGTGGCAGCAAACTGTTGATACGCTGTTGCCGCCCCTGTTGGCGCAGCCCAAAGTGTATGTTCATCGCGACTTTATTGTCCGCAACTTAATGTTGGCGAAAGGCCGTCCGGGCGTGTTGGACTTCCAAGACGCGCTTTACGGCCCGATTTCCTATGATTTGGTGTCGCTGTTGCGCGATGCATTTATCGAATGGGAAGAAGAATTTGTATTGGACTTGGTCATCCGTTACTGGGAAAAAGCACGCGCCGCCCAGCTGCCTGTGCCTGCCGAGTTTGACGAGTTCTACCGCTGGTTTGAATGGATGGGTGTACAACGCCATTTGAAAGTGGCCGGTATTTTTGCCCGCCTGTACTACCGCGACGGCAAAGGCAAATACCGTCCTGAAATTCCGCGCTTCTTGAACTACTTGCGCCGCGTATCCCGCCGTTACAACGATTTGGCGCCGCTGTATGCGTTGCTGGTCGAATTGGTCGGCGATGACGAATTGGAAACAGGCTATACCTTTTAAGCTTGGTTTTAAGATTTGATTCCACTTTTCAGACGGCCTGATCAACAAAAGGCCGTCTGAAACCTTTACAGAACACATAAAAATGACTTACATGATTTACCCCAAAACCTACGACGTGATTGTCGTCGGTGGCGGCCATGCCGGTACCGAAGCCGCGCTTGCCGCCGCACGCATGGGTGCGCAAACCCTGCTGCTCTCGCACAACATCGAAACCCTCGGACAAATGTCGTGCAATCCCTCCATCGGCGGCATCGGCAAAGGACATTTAGTACGCGAACTCGACGCATTGGGCGGCGCGATGGCGTTGGCAACCGACAAGTCCGGCATCCAGTTCCGCCGCCTGAACGCCAGCAAAGGCGCGGCAGTTCGTGCCACGCGCGCGCAGGCGGACCGCATTTTGTATAAAGCCGCCATCCGCGAAATGCTGGAAAACCAAGAAAACCTCGACCTGTTCCAGCAGTCGGTTGACGACGTAACGCTCGACGGCGACCGCATCAGCGGCGTAATCACCGCGATGGGCGTGGAATTCAAAGCCCGCGCCGTCGTGTTGACCGCCGGCACGTTTTTGTCCGGCAAAATCCATATCGGTTTGGAAAATTACGAAGGCGGCCGCGCCGGCGACCCCGCCGCCAAATCCTTGGGCGGCCGTTTACGCGAATTGAACCTGCCGCAAGGTCGTCTGAAAACCGGCACGCCGCCGCGTATCGACGGACGCACGATTGACTTCTCCCAATTGACCGAACAGCCCGGCGACACACCCGTTCCCGTAATGTCCGTACGCGGCAACGCCGATATGCACCCGCGCCAAGTGTCCTGCTGGATTACGCATACCAACACGCAAACCCACGACATCATCCGCTCAGGCTTCGACCGCAGCCCGATGTTCACCGGCAAAATCGAAGGCGTCGGCCCGCGCTATTGTCCGTCCATCGAAGACAAAATCAACCGCTTCGCCGACAAAGACAGCCATCAGATTTTCCTCGAACCCGAAGGCCTGACCACCAACGAATACTACCCCAACGGCATCTCCACCAGCCTGCCGTTCGATATTCAAATCGCCCTCGTGCGCAGCATGAAAGGTTTGGAAAATGCCCATATCTTGCGCCCCGGCTACGCCATCGAATACGACTACTTCGACCCGCGCAACCTCAAAGCCAGCCTCGAAACCAAAACCATCCAAGGCCTCTTCTTCGCCGGACAAATCAACGGCACCACCGGCTATGAAGAAGCCGCCGCACAAGGCCTGCTCGCAGGCGCAAACGCCGTGCAATACGTCCGCGAACAAGACCCGCTCCTGCTGCGCCGCGAACAAGCCTACCTCGGCGTATTGGTGGACGACCTCATTACCAAAGGCGTGAACGAACCCTACCGCATGTTCACCAGCCGCGCCGAATACCGCCTCCAACTCAGGGAAGACAACGCCGACATGCGCCTGACCGAAGACGGCCACAAAATCGGCTTGGTGGGTGAAGCGCAATGGCGCATGTTCAACGAAAAACGCGAAGCCATCGAACGTGAAATCCAACGTTTGAAAACAACGTGGTACACGCCGCAAAAACTGCCCGAAAGCGAACAAATCCGCGTGTTCGGACAAAAACTCAGCCGCGAAGCCAACCTGCACGACCTCCTGCGCCGACCGAACCTCGACTATGCCGCGCTGATGACCCTGCCCGACGCACAACCTGAAACCGCACTTGCCGACAGCGTGGTCGAACAAGTCGAAATCCAAGTCAAATACCAAGGCTATATCGACCGCCAAAACGAAGAAATTGACAGCCGCCGCGACATCGAAACCCTAAAGCTGCCCGAGGATATCGATTACAGCAAAGTCAAAGGTTTGTCCGCCGAAGTGCAGCAAAAACTCAATCAGCACAAACCCGAAACCGTCGGCCAAGCCAGCCGCATTTCCGGAGTAACGCCTGCGGCAGTGGCATTGCTGATGGTGCATTTGAAACGCGGATTTAAAGATGCCAAGTAAGGTTTAATCCGAAAAAAGGCCGTCTGAAACTTTCAGACGGCCTTTATTTATCAGGGGATTGACGGTGTTGCACCTTGTTTCATTAATTTCTTAAAGAGTTCGGATTGTCAGCAAGATGGGCGTGTTCTGATGAAAAAATGAAGAAGAAAACGTTTTTTCAGGACGCGTCGTAAGCTGCCGCTTTTTCGAGCAGTTTTGCCCTTGCCTGCGGCCATTCCTCACGCAGCAGGCTGTATTCAACCGTATCGCGCACGCTGCCGTCTTTCCGCAGCTTGTGGCAGCGCAAGATGCCGTCTTGGTGTGCGCCCAAGCGTTCGATGGCGCGTTGGGAGGCGGTGTTGAGGTTGTCGGTCTGCCAGCAGGCGCAACGGCAGTTTAAAGTGTCAAAAACGTAGTCGAGCAACATGATTTTGCAGGCGGTATTGATGCGCGTGCGCCGTGCCGACAGGGCATACCATGTGAAACCGATGTAGAGGCGTGGGATGGCGGGGTCGATGTGGTAAAGCGAAGTCGAGCCGACAATTTTGCCTGTGTCTTCGTCGATGACGGCGAAGGCGAGACGGGTTTGCATAGCAGTGCGGATATAGTCCGCCACTTGCTCGGGTTCGGGCGCGGTGGTTACATTGAGCTTCCAGACTTCGCCGTCGCAAACTGCTTCGCGCAAACCGGCTTCGTGTGCCGTTGTTAAAGGTTCGAGACGGACGCGGTCGAAGGATAAAACGGGAGTGGATGAAAAATCAGTCATGGGGGTTTCTTCTTTTGTATTTGATGGTTTGAGTTTTCAGACGACCATTTATAGTGTCTTAACGGACGGCATCTCTGAGGTCGTCTGAAAGCTATTGATTAATGATGTTTGAACATCAGCACGCCCAACTCCGATACAAACCCGTCCAGCGGCAGGTCGTGGGGTTCGGTCGGCAGTGTGTCGGTCAGTTGGCAGCCAAAGCCTACGCCCAGGGTTTGGGTTTGTAGGCGGTATTTCATGGCGGAGAGGGTGGCGTCGTAATAGCCGCCGGCTTGTCCGAGGCGGTAGCCGCGTTTGTCGATGCCGACGATGGGGACCAGCAGCAGGCTGAGTTGGTGGACGCGGATTTTCTTGCCGGTAAATTGGGGGACGCTCAATTTGGCGCGGCCGCGTTTGCGTTCTTGTTTGGTGCCGTTGGCAGGGTAGGGGGTGAACCACATCCGCCGCGTGTTCGGTTCGATATAGGGCAGGTAGAGTTTTGCGCCACGTTTTTGTGCGGCACGGACAAAGCCGTCCAATCGCAATTCCTTGCCCATCGGCCAATACACGCCGATTTTCCGTCCTTTTTTGATGTAGGGCTTGAGCAGGCGGTTGATGGTTTCGGTGGCGGCGTTGCGCTCGTCTGCGCTCATTTGGGCGCGTGCGCGGCGGAACTGTTTGCGTAGTGCCGATTTTTCGGGATTCCTCATTTTCAGACGGCCTTTCGGGATTGCGGTAGAATGTTGCGATTATAACGATTTTATTAACATTCAAACAGGACGCACACAATGTGGCATATTGTCGCCATCGGCTATCTTTTTGTCGCCGTGATGTTTTCCGCCGCGCAGCCGAGTATTGCGCGCGCGTTGATTTATTTGGTTTTTTGGGCGGTGTTGCCCACTGTATTTACGATCTTCGTCGTGACCATCCGCCGCCGCAACCGCCTGATGAAACGGCAGGAGCAGGCGGAGTTTGAAGCGGCCCGCCAAAAGGCGGTACAGGCGGATGAAAAACAGGATGGAAAGGTATAAAATCCCTTTTCAGACGGCCTCTTATCCGCTATAATCCGTCAGTTTTCCATTTCGGAAACACTCTTTTATTTTTAAAACTTATGCCCACTTTCGCCGAAGGGTGCTTGACAATAGGCGCCGCCTATCAAGTTCTATGCGATTGAATGTGTGCTCTTTAACCCTTTCAAGGAAATAACATGTCTCAAATTACTATGCGTCAGATGATTGAAGCCGGTGTTCACTTCGGTCACCAAACCCGTTTCTGGAACCCGAAAATGGCTCAATACATTTTCGGTGCGCGCAACAAAATCCATATCGTAAACTTGGAAAAAACCCTGCCGATGTTCCAAGAGGCGCAAGAAGCCGTACGTCGTCTGGTTGCCAACAAAGGTACAGTATTGTTCGTAGGTACCAAACGCCAAGCCCGCGACATCATCCGCGAAGAAGCTACCCGTGCCGGTATGCCTTTCGTTGATTACCGCTGGTTGGGTGGTATGCTGACTAACTACAAAACCGTTAAGCAATCCATCAAACGCCTGGAAGAAAAAACTGCTGCCCTGGAAAACGCTGCTGAAGGCGGTTTCAACAAAAAAGAAATTCTGGAAATGCAACGCGACGTTGAAAAACTGGAACGTTCTTTGGGCGGTATCAAAAACATGAAAGGCCTGCCTGACGCGATTTTCGTTATCGATACCGGCTACCAAAAAGGTACTTTGGTTGAAGCTGAAAAATTGGGCATCCCTGTTATCGCCGTAGTCGATACCAACAACAGCCCTGACGGCGTGAAATACGTTATCCCTGGTAACGATGACTCCGCTAAAGCTATCCGCCTGTACTGCCGCGGCATCGCTGACGCAGTTTTGGAAGGCAAAAACCAAGCGCTGCAAGAAACTGTAGCCGCTGCCCAAGAAGCTGCTGCCGAGTAATCCGGTACACAGAAGAGGGGCGTTATGCCCCTTTTCTCAAATCCCGTTCTGAAATCCGTTTCAGACGGCCACTATTTCCAAACACGGCAATCGCCGTGTTCCCAAAAATCTAGGAGATTCAAAATGGCAGAAATTACTGCAAAAATGGTTGCCGACCTGCGCGCCGCTACCGGCCTGGGCATGATGGAATGCAAAAAAGCCTTGGTTGAAGCTGAAGGCAACTTCGACAAAGCCGAAGAAATCCTGCGTATTAAATCTGGTGCGAAAGCCGGTAAACTGGCTGGCCGTACTGCTGCCGAAGGCGTATTGGCTTACGCGATCAACGGCAATGTCGGCGCATTGGTTGAAGTAAACTGCGAAACCGACTTCGTTGCTAAAGACGCCGGCTTCGTAGAATTTGCTAACTTCGTTGCTAAAACTGCTGCCGAGAAAAAACCGGCTTCTGTTGAAGAACTGAGCGAACTGGTTGAAGCAGAACGTAAAGCCATCATCGCTAAATTGGGCGAGAACATGTCTGTTCGCCGCTTCCAAGTGATCGACACTGCCAACCAACTGGTTGCCTACATCCACGGTGCTTTGGCTACCGAAGGCGTATTGGTTGAGTTCAAAGGCTCTGAAGACGTAGCACGCAAAATCGGTATGCACATCGTTGCCGCTAAACCACAATGCGTAAGCGAAGCTGAAGTAGATGCTGAAACCGTTGAAAAAGAACGCCACATCTACACCGAACAAGCTATCGCTTCCGGCAAACCTGCCGACATCGCCGCTAAAATGGTTGAAGGCCGTATCCGCAAATTCTTGGCTGAAATCACTCTGAACGGCCAAGCATTCGTGATGAACCCTGACCAAACTGTTGCCCAATTCGCTAAAGAAAACGGCACTGAAGTGGTTAGCTTCGTACGCTACAAAGTAGGCGACGGTATCGAGAAAGCCGTTGTTGACTACGCAGCCGAAGTTGCTGCCGCTGCTAAAGTGTAAGGCACTTATGAAAAAGAAAGCACCTAGATTCCAAACGAATCAGGGTGCTTTTTTTTGAGAAAACCGTTTACGGTACCTATTTTAAGACGGCCGAATATAAAGGCCGTCTGAACACAAAACAATAATAGAACGACACACCATATCATTTTAATCCGACCGTTTGAAATTCAGACGGCCCAACTCCGACCGACGACATTCAAGAAAGCAAGGTATCCCATGACACAGCAAATCAAATACAAACGCGTATTACTGAAACTCTCCGGCGAATCCCTGATGGGTTCCGATCCGTTCGGCATCAATCACGATACCATCGTTCAAACTGTCGGTGAAATTGCCGAAGTCGTTAAAATGGGAGTGCAAGTCGGTATTGTTGTCGGCGGCGGTAACATTTTCCGCGGCGTATCTGCACAAGCAGGCAGCATGGACCGCGCCACTGCCGACTACATGGGCATGATGGCGACCGTAATGAACGCGTTGGCACTCAAAGACGCATTTGAAACTTTGGGCATCAAAGCGCGCGTACAATCCGCACTGTCTATGCAGCAAATCGCTGAAACTTACGCCCGTCCTAAAGCCATTCAATATTTGGAAGAAGGCAAAGTTGTGATTTTTGCCGCCGGTACCGGTAACCCGTTCTTCACGACCGACACTGCCGCCGCATTGCGCGGTGCGGAAATGAACTGCGACGTGATGCTCAAAGCCACCAACGTTGACGGCGTGTACACCGCAGACCCGAAAAAAGACCCATCTGCAACACGCTACGAAACCATTACTTTTGACGAAGCCTTGTTGAAAAACCTCAAAGTGATGGATGCCACCGCTTTCGCCCTCTGCCGTGAACGCAAGCTCAATATCGTGGTATTCGGCATTGCTAAAGAAGGCTCGCTCAAGCGCGTAGTAATCGGCGAAAACGAAGGTACACTGGTTCACTGCTAATCATTGAAAGGCCGTCTGAAACAGCCGAACGGGATACATTCGGCTTTCAGACGGCCTTTTATTTTCAGTCGGTTGAGGTGGGTATTGGCTCATGGTTTGAAAAGGTTAAGAACTTGCTTGACCATAATCCCCAACCGACAATTCGATAACAAAAGGATACTCCATGAATATCACCGTCTTGGCTGTCGGCACGAAAATGCCGCGTTGGGTGGATGAAGCCGTCAGCGAGTACGCCAAACGCTTCGGGCGCGATGTCAATTATGCGCTGAAAGAAATCAAGCCAGAGAAACGCGGCGCGGGTGTGAATGCGGCTCAGGGTATGGCGGCTGAAGAAAAACGCCTGTTGGAAGCCATACCGCAGGGCGCGTTTTTGGTGGTATTGGATGAGCGCGGCAAAGCGCCGACTTCGGTCGAATTGGCACAACATTTGAAAGGCTGGCAGCAAAACGGCGAACACGTCTGCTTTATTATCGGCGGTGCAGACGGCATGACCGACCGTTTGAAACAGCAGGCAAACATGATGATGCGCCTTTCCAGCCTGACCTTGCCGCACGGCATGGTGCGCGTTTTATTGACCGAGCAGCTTTATCGCGCCGTTTCGATTTTGCACAATCATCCGTATCATCGGGAATAATCCGTTTTGATTGCAGGGATAAGACGGCAATGCCGCCTTGTCGGTTTGAAAGGGAATAGGGCAAGTCGGTTTAAAGCGGGGTTGAACCTGTTTTCAGACGGCCTGATTTTTCCGCATGAATCCTTTATAATCGTTTCTTTGATAAATCAACATCTTTCGGGAGAACCCAAATGTCCGATTTCCGTCAAGACTTCCTTAAATTCGCTTTGGCACAAAATGTGTTGAAATTCGGCGAATTTACAACTAAGGCCGGCCGTCAGTCGCCTTATTTTTTCAATGCCGGTTTGTTCAATGACGGCGCATCGACTTTGCAACTGGCGAAGTTTTACGCTGAGGCCATTATTGCCAGCGGCGTGAAGTTCGATATGTTGTTCGGCCCAGCCTATAAAGGCATTATTTTGGCGGCGGCAACAGCGATGATGTTGGCGGAAAAAGGCGTAAATGTACCGTTTGCCTACAATCGCAAAGAAGCCAAAGACCACGGCGAAGGCGGTGTGTTAGTGGGCGCGCCTTTGAAAGGCCGCGTGCTGATTATCGATGATGTGATTTCCGCCGGTACATCCGTGCGCGAGTCGGTCAAACTGATTGAGGCCGAAGGCGCAACGCCTGCCGCAGTGGCTATTGCGCTCGACCGTATGGAAAAAGGCACGGGCGAATTGTCGGCGGTGCAGGAAGTCGAAAAACAATACGGCCTGCCGGTGGTTTCGATTGCCAACTTGAACGACTTGTTCACGCTCTTGCAAAACAATGCCGAATTTGGCTGCTTCTTCGAGCCGGTCAAAGCTTATCGCGAACGTTACGGCGCGGTTTAAACCATAACATCATGCTCAGGTCGTCTGAAACATTAGCTAAAATATATTTTTGATTTAATACACTTACGGAAATACTCATGCCTGCTTGTTCTTGTCCTCATTGTAAAACACCGCATTGGGTGAAAGATGCTCAGTTTAACGTGGCGCAGGGTTTCGTGGTCTGCACGCGTTGTTCGGGGATGTTTAAGGCCAAGGATTATCTGTCGGGCAACCTGCCGGCCGATCCGGCCCATCTGCCTGTGGCGGTAACGGATGTGCGCCTCGTGCATAACATCGGCGCGCAAATCCTCAAACATTCCAAACTCTCGCGCAAAGAAATTTCCGATTTGCTCAACAGCGCGCTCAAGGAAGAGCCCAAGGCGGAAGAGCAGGCGGCGGTCAAAACGCGCAAGGACGGTTTCAACTGGACTTTGGCATCGCTGATTGCGCTGACGGTTTTGATTATGCAACTCTTTTATCTTGCCCTGCTATGAGTGCCATCGCCCATTTTGTCGCCAGCTTTCGTGAGGCCGCGCCCTATATCCAATATTTGCGCGGCAAAACCATGGTGGTCGGCGTGACCGACAGCCTGTTGGAAGGCGAAACCCTGATTCGTTTGGCCGCAGATTTGAACCTGTTGGCCAGCTTGGGCTTGCGTTTGGTCTTGGTGCACGGTTCGCGGCATTTGCTCGACAAATTGGCTTCGGGTCGGAATTTTGTTCCGAAATACAGCGGCAGCCGACGGATTACCGATGAAGCGACCCTGATGGAAGTGAAGCAGGTGGCGGGAATTATCCGCAGCGATATCGAAGCCGCCTTGTTCAGCAGCGTATCTGCACAACAACGGAGCAAGCCGCCGGTTATTGCGTGCGGCAACTTTATTACCGCCCGTCCGTTGGGCGTTATCGACGGCGTGGACATGGGCTATACCGGTACCGTCCGCAAAATCGACGCGGAAGAAATCCGTTTGCGTTTGGATGGCGGCGCGGTGGTGCTGATCAGTCCTTTGGGACATTCGTACAGCGGCAAAACCTTCAACCTGAGTATGTGCGAAACCGCTCAGGAAGTGGCCATGGCTTTGCAGGCGGAGAAACTGGTTTTCTTGACCGAAGAAGCCGGTATCCGCCGCGCCGACGGCTCGTTGGCCAACACTTTGTCTGTCGGCGAAGTGCAGGAACTGATACACGACAATCCCGATGCGCCGGCCGATTTGCTGCATGCGGCGGTAGGCGCGTTGGAAAACGGCGTATCGCGGGTACAGATTCTCAACGGCCGTGAAGACGGCAGCCTGTTGCGCGAGCTGTTTACCCGCGAGGGCAGCGGTACATCTATTGCCCGCGAGCCGTTTGTTTCCATCCGTCAGGCACGCAGCGACGACATTCCGAACATCATTGCCTTAATCCGTCCGTTGGCGGAACAAGGCATCTTGTTACACCGCAGCCGCGAGTATTTGGAAAACCATATTTCCAGTTTTTCTGTATTGGAACATGATCAAAACATTTACGGCTGTGTGGCGTTGAAAACCTTTGCCGAACCGGACTGCGGCGAATTGGCCTGTCTGGTGGTGTCGCCCGAAGCGCGCGATGGCGGCTACGGCGAATTACTGTTGGAACATCTGTTTCAAAAAGCGCGTGCCTTAAATATCAAAACGCTTTTCGCCTTATCCACGCATACGGGCGAATGGTTTGTCGAACGGGGCTTTCAGACGGCCTCAGCCGATGACCTGCCTGCCGAACGCCGGCAGGAATACAATGCCAACGGCCGCAATTCCAAAGTATTTGTTTATGACTTGCAGGCCGTCTGAAAACCTCAATCCTATTATCCGTTTTTAAAAATCACTCAAATCTTATGTTGAAAATTATCTCTGCCAACGTCAACGGCATCCGCTCTGCCTATAAAAAAGGTTTTTATGAATACATCGCTGCTTCCGGTGCCGACATCGTCTGCGTGCAGGAACTGAAAGCTCAAGAGGCTGACCTGTCAGACGATATGAAAAATCCGCACGGTATGCACGGCTACTGGCATTGCGCCGAAAAGCGCGGTTACAGCGGTGTGGCGATATACAGCAAACGCAAACCCGACAATGTGCAAATCGGCATGGGCATTGAAGAATTTGACAGAGAAGGCCGTTTTGTCCGTTGCGATTTCGGCAAGTTGTCGGTGATTTCGCTGTATCTGCCCAGCGGCAGCAGCGCGGAAGAGCGCCAACAAGTGAAATACCGCTTTTTGGACGCGTTCTATCCCATGCTCGAAGCCATGAAAAATGAAGGACGCGACATCGTCGTCTGCGGCGACTGGAACATTGCCCACCAAAACATCGACTTGAAAAACTGGAAGGGCAATCAGAAAAATTCAGGCTTCTTGCCTGAAGAGCGCGAATGGATAGGCAAAGTCATCCACAAGCTCGGTTGGACGGATATGTGGCGCACACTTTATCCCGATGTGCCGGGCTATACCTGGTGGAGCAACCGCGGACAAGCGTATGCGAAAGATGTCGGGTGGCGTATCGATTATCAGATGGTTACGCCGGAGTTGGCCGCCAAAGCCGTTTCCGCACATGTTTATAAAGACGAAAAATTCTCGGATCACGCCCCTTTAGTTGTGGAGTATGACTATGTTGCCGAATAAGGTTTTGGGTAAATATGACTGGAATGTAAACGGCAAAACCGGCGTAGGCGCGGCGTGGGTCGTGGCGGCATTTGTATTGCCTATGCTGGTGTGGGCGGTGTTTATGCTGGCGCGGATGTCCGGCTGGGTTGCACCGACCAAGGCCAATCCGACTTGGGCGTTGGTATGGCTGCTGTTTTCCCTGCCTTGCCTGCTGATTGCTGCCAAATGCTTTGCTTGGAAGGGTTGGCGGCTGGTTGCCAACATCGTACTTTGTCTGGCGACTTGTGCCATCCTCAGCGTGCCTGCCGCATTGCTGATTGCATTTACACTCAACGACTTGCTCAAATAGGCCGTCTGAAATGCAGAGCTTCGAACTCGAAGAAATGGCACTGTTTCTGATACGCGATGCGGATGAAGCGGAAATGTGGATAGACCGCTGGGCGATCAGCTATCCGATTGTTCAAACTGCCGAAGCTGATAGTCGGCAAACCATTTCCGAATGGCAACACGCCATTCAGGCAGCCTTCGACCATGTTGTGAGCAGAAATATTGCCGTCGTGGCTCATGGTGCCGGCGTATCTGCATTTTTGGCGTGGTTGTACCAAGCCGACATCATGACGCAAAAACGCCTGACTAATATTATTTTGGTCTCGCCGCGTCCAGAAGCTTTTCCCGAAGACGAAATCCATACGTTCCAACGTGTCCGCTGCCCTTGCCGTACAGCGCTGGTTATCTCCGAAACAAACGGCACGCCACGCGATTGGGCGCAAGAACAGGCCGATCGTTGGCATGCTCGTCTGCTTCAATCGCCGCATTCCGGCCAGTTAAACGGCGCACTCGGCGGCTGGCAATGGGGCATGAAGCTGGTGCAGGAAATGCTGTTGCATTAATCATGAATTACGTTGAAAAACTGAGGCCGTCTGAAAGTTCAGACGGCCTTTAATAACTGAAGAAGCAAAATTAAACACACTTTTTCATTCCGAATCATACATATTCTCAGTAAAATGCCATAAAATCCGCACATTAATCTGACACACAAGAGATACCTATGAAACTGAAAACCTTAGCTTTGACTTCATTGACCCTGTTGGCATTGGCCGCTTGCGGCAAACAGGCTGAAACCAGCGTTCCGGCAGACAGCGCCCAAAGCAGCGCATCCGCTCCGGCAGCCCCTGCCGCATTGACCGAAGGTGTCAATTACACCGTATTGTCCAATCCGATTCCGCAACAGCAGGCCGGCAAAATCGAAGTATTGGAATTCTTCGGCTACTTCTGCCCGCATTGCGCCCATCTTGAGCCGGTCTTGAGCGAGCACATCAAAACGTTTAAAGACGATACCTATATGCGCCGGGAGCATGTCGTGTGGGGTGATGAAATGAAACCTTTGGCACGTTTGGCGGCCGCAGTGGAAATGGCCGGTGAATCAGATAAAGCCAACAGCCATATTTTCGATGCGATGGTTAACCAAAAAATCAACTTGGCCGATACCGATACCCTGAAAAAATGGTTGTCCGAGCAAACTGCATTTGACGGCAAAAAAGTATTGGCTGCATTTGAAGCACCCGAAAGCCAAGCACGTGCGGCTCAAATGGAAGAATTGACCAATAAATTCCAAATCAGCGGCACACCGACCGTTATCGTCGGCGGCAAATACCAAGTCGAATTTAAAGACTGGCAGTCCGGCATGACCACGATTGACCAGTTGGTGGACAAAGTACGCGAAGAGCAGAAAAAGTCGCAATAAGTTGAAGGTTGAATGAGCAAAGGCCGTCTGAAAATAAGATATTTCAGACGGCCTTTTATATTAGACGTTATAGAATAGATGGCTGCTAAAGCCTCATGGTTTTAAATTTGAATACAAAACAAAACGCCGTCTGAAATTTCAGACGGCGTTTTCTGTCAAATTGGCTTACAAACCCGGGAACATGCCTTTCATTCCCTTCATGCCTTTGGCCAAGCGCATCAGTTTGCCCAAGCCGTTGCCGCTGAACATCTTCATCATTTGTTGCATTTGTTCAAACTGTTTGAGCAATTTGTTCACTTCCTGCACGGTTGTGCCCGCACCCATTGCAATACGGCGTTTACGGCTGGCTTTGAGCAGGGCAGGGTTGGCGCGTTCTTTTGGAGTCATTGAGTTGATGATGGCTTCCACTTTGCCCATCGCTTTTTCAGCCGTGCCTTCGGGGATTTGTTTCGAGATTTGACCCAGTTCGCCCGGCATTTTCGACATCAGGTTTTCCAAGCCGCCCATATTGCGCATCTGCTGGATTTGTTCTTTAAAGTCGTTGAGGTCGAAGCCTTTGCCTTTTTGCAGCTTTTTCGCCATTTTGGCGGCGGCTTCTTCATCAATACCTTTTTGAACGTCTTCAATCAGGGTCAATACGTCGCCCATGCCGAGGATACGGCTGGCAAGACGGTCGGGGTGGAAAGGTTCAAGGCCATTGATTTTTTCGCCGACGCCGATAAATTTAATCGGTTTGCCGGTTACATGGCGTACGGACAATGCCGCACCGCCGCGTGAGTCGCCGTCCATCTTGGTCAATACGACACCTGTCAGCGGCAGGGCTTCATTAAATGCCTGAGCGGTATTTACCGCATCCTGACCCAGCATGGCATCAATAACGAACAAAGTTTCAACCGGGTTGACCGCCGCATGAAGCGCTTTGATTTCGTTCATCATCTCTTCATCGATTGCCAAACGGCCGGCGGTATCGACCATCAATACATCGTAAAAATGTTTTTTGGCGTAATCGACGGCGGCAGTCGCAATCTCAACCGGTTTTTGGTTGGTATCGGATGGGAAAAAGTCCACGCCGACCTGTTCGGCTAACAGGCGCAGCTGTTCAATCGCGGCAGGGCGGTAAACGTCGGCAGATACCACCAAGACTTTTTTCTTCTGATCGTTTTTCAGCAGGCGGGCGAGTTTACCGACGGTTGTTGTCTTACCGGCACCCTGCAAACCGGCCATCAAAACGATGGCAGGCGGTGAAACCGATAAATCCAGCGTTTTGTTTTCCTTGCCCATCAATTCGACTAAGGCTTGGTTGACCACGCCGATAAAGGCTTGGTCAGGCGTCAGGCTGCCGACGACTTCTTGGCCAAGGGCCTGTTCTTTGACTGTGTTGACGAATTCTTTAACGACGGGCAATGCAACGTCGGCTTCCAGCAGGGCAAGACGAACCTCGCGCAAGGCTTCTTTAATATTGTCTTCGGTCAGCGTTGATTGGCCGCGAATATTTTTAAGTACCTTGCTGAAGCGGTTGGTCAGGTTGTCTAACATACTTATCCTTGATAATGAGAATAGCTGCCCAATATAGGGCATTCTTTGTTAAAATAAAATTCGGATTATTTTACACGATAGTCCGAAGTTATGCCTCAAGAACACAAATACGCACACTAAGGCCGTCTGAAACCCGGCTGGGTGTCCGCCAAGTGTTCACATGTCTATTGAGAAAGATATTTATGCCGATTGTCTTAATCTGCCTTATGCTGGTGTATGCCGGATTGGGCGCATTTTCCTGGTTGCAACATAAAAAGCACAATAATAAGTCTTACCCGCTGAAAACCGAGCTGCTGATTTTGAGTGGCGCATTATTGGTACATGGCGCAGCATTGATGTTCCCGGTATTGCAGGATAGGGTATTGATTACCGGTTTTGGCTATTCGCTCAGTCTGATAGTTTGGCTGATGCTGATGATGTACTGCCTGGGCAGCTTCTTTTATTGTCTGCGCGGAGTGCAACTCTTATTGTATCCCTGTGCCGCATTGACCTTATTGTTGGGTTTCCTTTTCCCGGGTGATTTTTCAGGCCGCCAAATCGTAGACTTATTGCCGCTGTCGCACATCGCATCATCATTGCTCGCATACGGATTATTTGGCATTGTTACCTTATTTGCCATCCTGATCCTTTTGCTCGACCGCAATCTGCACAAACGCCGCTTTTCCGTATTGGTCAGCTTCTTGCCGCCATTATTGAGTTTGGAAAAACTTATGTTCCAAGGTATGTGGGCAGGGTTCGTTTTATTGACCTATTCCGTAATCAGCGGTACATTTTTTGCAGAAACCGTTTTCGGCAAGCCGATGACCTTCACGCATAAAACCATCTTCAGTATTATGTCGTGGCTGATTTATGGTGCATTATTGCTGAAACACAGTATGACCGCATGGCGCGGCAAAAAAGCTGCCGTTTGGACTATTGTCGGATTTGTCAGTCTGATTTTTGCCTATGTAGGCAGTAAATTTGTCCTAGAAATTGTCCTTCAACGTATTGGATAAATAGAAATCATGTAAACAGGCCGTCTGAAATACTCTTTCAGACGGCCTTTGTTTTGTATTTTTTGTATGAATGGAGAGTGTAGGAAGGTTGATAGTATTTTTTATAAAATAAAAACCCTGTTAAAACAGGGTGGTGGTTAAATTCCTAGAAATAATTTTGCGAAAGGTGTTGACTGGTTTTGTTGTGAGGCGTATAGTTCGGTTCTTCGCTGCTGACGCGGTGAAGAAAACGAAGCAGACAGTATAACACAGTTGGTTGAAATTTTCGATAATTTTGGTTGACATTTGCTAAATGTACTGTATAATTCGATTCGCTCTTTAAAAAACAGATTACCGATAAGTGTGAGTGCATTGGACCTCACACTGTT
>NZ_JBQCWU010000013.1:0-56891 GCF_051957095.1 Neisseria sp. P0020.S003
TGTCGAAAACCCGTTATGTGGTCGAACAGAGCTTCGGTACGCTGCACCGTAAATTCCGCTATGCCCGGGCAGCCTATTTCGGGCTGATTAAAGTGAGTGCGCAAAGCCATCTGAAGGCAATGTGTTTAAACCTGTTGAAGGCGGCTAACAGGCTAAGTGTGCCTGTTTGCGCCTAAAAGGCGGCCGGATGCCCAATTATGGGGCGTCCGGGGAGGATTAAGGGGGCATTTGGGTAGAATTAGGAGTGATTTGGGGAGGGAAATAGCCGAAAACCTTTGTTTAGGTTTCGGCTGTCGGGGGAAGGGCTTTTTTGCAAAGGTCTCGGCCTATGTGATAGCAGAAGAGTTATATGGAAAAACAATATATTATGCTATACTAAGGCAGCTTCCATTTTTGAATGGGGTCTTATCGTGATTTTAAAATCATAAATAAAAGGAAAATTTATATGTTGACTTATAAAAAAGAAATATTTAGGAAAACCTTGCTGCATACTCTGATAGCTTCTTGCTTTTCTATTCCTGCATTGGCCGTTGCTGCAGCGGACGACACTTCACCTACTATGGGAACAGAGGGTTCAGGAGAATTTTGGAAAGAACCAAATCAAAACATTGATGGAGATTACAAAGCTACACTAGCACCTAATAGCGGAGAACAATTTGCTCGTCCAAAAGGACTTATCGTTCGTGCGAATAATCAAGTTGAAATTAAAGGCAAAACTAACATTAATGTTACGTTAGCCAGCGAAGCTAATTCAGGATTAGCCGTAGACTCCAATGCCGCCTACGGTATTGCTGTAGGATATGATTATGCTGGTGGTAATGCTTCTGATACCGCAAGCTTAACTTTGCATAATGATGCTAATATCACTGTTAAAAACACAGAAAACACAGTGAAAAGTACAAAAAACTTTGGTGGCGCAACTGCACCATTTGGTCACCAATTATCCGGGGTGAAGGTTTATCGTAAGAATGGCGCCAAACCGGTTTTCAATTCTGAGAAAAAACTGACTATTACCGTGGAAGATAAAACCACCGCTAAAATCGGGGATTATTTAGTCGGGCTTTACGTTAGTGGAGACGGTGCGGAAGCGAACTTAAAAGATTCTGACATCACAGTGAAAGCAAACGGAAAATTTTCTGCCGCATTAAAAATTGGTAAACCGGAACTACCAAACACTGAAAAACCGGCTGACTATAAAGGTGCTGTCGTCAATTCCACTGGCAAAATGGTGCTGAATACCGAGGATACAAAAGATTCCGCAACCGTGCGCTTATTTGGCACTAAATCCCGCTTAATTGCCGATTCGGACACTAGCAGCGGTGAAATCAAATCCGGCAATTCAGCTGTTGTTTTCGATACTCAGGATTACGCAACTAAAGTAAGTGCCTTTTTTATTAGCGACAATGTATCCAGAAATGAGCCTAATAAAGATCAAGAAGTTCGTTTAAACAATACAAAAATCACCACAACATCTGATGATGCTTCATTGATTGTTGCTGATGCGAGAAAAGAAAGTAGTTTTGCAGTAACCTTCGCAGGAAATAAAGTCGCAAGTTGGTTTAATAATGGTGAATTCGTTGCTGAAAATGCAAAATTCGCGTTGAAAGGCAAAGACAGTGAAGCCAAAGCCGCAGAAAATGGCTGGCTTGCCGAAACTAAAGTGGCAGTAACCAAAGGGGCTGATTTGACATTTACCTTGTCTGATCAAGCAAAAGCCATTGGTTTGATGCAACAACAATCTAAAGGCAATGTGCATTCTAAATTAGATGTGCATGTGAACAACCAAGCTGTTTGGGAATTGAAACAAAAAGGTGATGAACAACGCTCTACCATCAATGCCTTAACCTTGGATAAGGGGGTATTAGATGCGTCTAAAAATATTCCGAACGGTTCAACTAAAACAGACTATAAAGTTAAACTGGTTAAACAAGATGGTACTGAAGGCACATTAACCAGTAACAACGGTGAAATCACCCTTGCCAATGGCTCTTACGAAGACAAACTCACTGTGGAAGGCAACTACACAGCGAATAACGGTGTTCTTAAAGTGAATACTCATTGGGATAGTAATGATGCCAATAACGGTAAATCTGACTTATTGGAAATCACCGGTAATGCCGAAGGGACAACAAAAGTTGTCAGTTTGAAAGCGGACGGCACAGAAAATATGATTGATGGCACTATCGGCTCTATTGCGGCTGATTTAGCCAAAAACAGTACGGCAGTAGTTCGAGTACAAGGGGAAAGTAATTTAAAGAACTTTACCGGTATTGCCAAAACTACAGGTGCGGGTGAACTGCAATTGGCTTCCAAAAAAGTAGGAAATACAACCGAATATTTTTGGACGGTAGTTTCCACGAATAAGGATGCCATTTACACAGCTTCTGTTCCTGCTTATACGCTTATTCCAAACTTGAACTTAGAAGTTGGCTACGAAACAGTTGGTACATTGCACCAACGCCGTGGTGAAAATCAGGCCCTTTCTTGGGAAAAATCTCAAGCGAACAACCAAATTTGGGGACGTATTATTGGCAAACACATTGCTTTGGATGGTAAAAAGCGTTTGAATCTTAGCGCTGACCTTGCAGGCTTCCAGTTTGGCCACGACTTTGATATTTCTTCTAGCGAAAATGGCGGCAAACGTTTAACTGGTGGTTATGTTGGTTACACACATGCTAATTCGAAATTTTATGATGAATATCGTGCCGAGAATGGTGTCGTCCTTGATGACAAATATACAGGTAAAGCTAAAACCGAAAACCTCCATGTCGGTGTGACTCACACACGGTATTCTGAAGATGGTAGCTATATAGACTTTGTAGGCCAACTTTCTTGGATGCAAAATAAATATAACTCCTTAGATTCGAAAGCAAAAAACCATGGTTTGGGTGTGGCTTTATCGGGTGAGGTAGGTCGTCCGTTTGTATTAAGTAAAGAGAAAACGAATAATGGCGACAGTTGGATTATTGAGCCGCAAGCACAATTAATCTATCAATACCTCGGCTTAAATAGCTTCACTGATGATATGCGCTCTGTGCATCAAGATAAGCAACATAATTTACGCAGCCGCATTGGTGTACGCTTTGCTTATAATAATTTAACCGATCATGAAAAAGTTCGAACCTTGTATTTCACCACTAATGTGTGGCATAACTTCAGAAATACTTCGGCCAGTAACATTAGCGAGGATAATGTTACTGAAAAATTAGCAAAAACTTGGGGCGAAGTTGGTTTGGGAGCACAATTTGCAACCAGTTCCAATACCCATATTTATGCAGATGCACGGTATGAACAATCTTTAAGTGGAACGAAACATCAAGGATACAAAGGCTCAATCGGCATAAAATATTCTTGGTAATCTTCAAGTAATATATCTTACCGTAGTCCTTTTATATGAGCCGGATAAATATTAACAATATTTATCCGGCTCATTTATATGCCTTCCTCAATTATCTAAGCGCTATACTGGATTATCAAATATAGTCAATTAAAAACAAAATAGTACAATACTCAACTGTGAAGGTCTAACCATGGCATACTCTGCGGACTTAAGAAACAAGGCTTTAAACTATTACGAACAATGCAAAAACATCAGCTAAACCGCAGCAACGTTTAACTTGTCAAGAACCACGCTTTACCTGTGGATTCGCCTTAAAAAACAAACAGGCAGCCTAAAACATCAAGTTACCGGTCTAAATGCCGTCAAATTGGATAGGCAAAAACCGGCTCAATATGTTGGGCAACACCCGGATGCCTGTCTGCATGAGATCGCCAAACATTTTGATTGTACGCCAGCCGCCGTTTGCTATGCACTCAAACAGATGGGGATGACGCGCAAAAAAAGACCACGACTTACAAAGAACAAGACCCGGCCAAAGTAACGCATTATTTGACACAGCTGGCCGGATTTTCCGACTACCAACGTGTTTATTTGGATAAAACAGGATTTGACCGCTACCTGTTCCGTCCCTATGCCCGCAGTCCGAAAGGGCAAATAGTGAAAGCGCAGATAAGTGGAAAAAGATACCGACGCTTATCTCCGGTGTCCGCACAAGTCGGCAACCGGCTGATTGCTCCGATGGTTTATCAAAATACGATGACCGGCGTCTTTTTTGAAGCGTGGTTTCAACAATGCCTGCTGCCCGCATTGACTCGAAAATCGGTGATTATTTTAGATAATGCACGATTTCACCGTATGGGTGTCTTACGGGAAATGGCGGAAAAATTGGGACATAAGGTATTGCCTCTTGCACCTTATTCACCTGAGCTCAACCCGATTGAGAAGGTGTGGGCGGATATTAAGCGGTATCTGCGAACCGTATTGTCTGATTACGCCCGATTTGACGATGCGATAATGTCCTATTTTGATTTTAATTAACTATACATCCATCAGGCCGTCTGAAAAGACTCTCTCTTACCATTTTAATGAACTATCCGATTACACGCAAAAACCCTATTTATTTTCATTTGACACCAAACAATAAAATCATATCGATACAGACGTTTGGGGCAGTTTGACGGTTTCAGGTAAAATAACGCCAAATTCATCAACCGTTCAGAAAGCCGCCGCCATGTATTCACTCGTCCGTCCCATCCTGTTTCGCTTCGATGCAGAAAAGGCCCATCATTTCACGCTCAACAGTTTGCGTTCTATCGAAAAACTCGGCCTGCTGCCCAAAGTGGACAGCCACACCCGACCAACCGAGCTGATGGGCTTGCAGCTGCCCAATCCGGTCGGTTTGGCGGCAGGTTTGGACAAAAACGGCGAGTGTATCGATGCGTTTGCCGCTTTGGGTTTCGGCTTTATCGAAATCGGCACGGTCACGCCCAAGCCGCAGCCGGGCAATCCGCAGCCGCGCCTTTTCCGCGTTCCCGAACACCAAGGCATCATCAACCGCATGGGTTTCAACAACCACGGTATCGACGCGATGATCCGCAACATTGAAAACAGCCGCTTTAAAGGCATTTTGGGCATCAATATCGGCAAAAATGCCGTTACGCCGATTGAAAACGCGGCCGACGATTATCTGATTTGCTTGGAAAAAGCCTACGCCCACGCAAGCTACATCACGGTCAATATTTCCTCCCCCAATACGAAAAACCTGCGCGCCTTGCAAGGCGGCGACGAGTTGAGCGCATTGTTGGAAGCCTTGAAAAACAAACAGGCGCAACTGGCGGCCGCGCATGGCAAATATGTGCCGTTAGCGGTCAAAATTGCGCCGGATTTGGACAAAGCGCAAATCGACGACATCGCCCATGTGGTCAAATCCGTGGAGATGGACGGCATCATTGCCACCAACACAACCATCGATAAATCAAGCTTGGGCAGCCATCCGCTCGCAGGCGAACAAGGCGGCTTGAGCGGCTTGCCCGTACGCGAGAAAAGCAATCAGGTGTTGAAACTTTTAGCGGAACGCATTGACGGCAAGCTGCCGATTATCGGCGTCGGCGGCATTATGAACGGCGCGGACGCGGCAGAAAAAATCCGCTTGGGCGCCAGTGCGGTTCAGGTGTACAGCGGTTTGATTTATCGCGGCCCTGAGTTGATTAAAGAGTGTTTGGCTGCGTTGAAATAATACTTTTCCAAAAATAAGGCCGTCTGAAAGATTTCAGACGGCCTTTTGATATGCTTTCATTCTTCAAACAGATTGCCTTGTGCCAATAAGGTTTTGACCGGTGCAAAATCGCGGCGGTGTTCCGGCAATACGCCGTATTGTTTCAACGCGGCCAAGTGTTGCGCCGTGCCGTAGCCTTTGTGGCGGTCAAACCCGTATTGCGGATAGCGTTTCGCCAATTCATACATTTCCGCATCACGCGCGGTTTTGGCTAAAACCGAAGCGGCAGAGATTTCGATGATTTTGCTGTCGCCTTTGACCACGGCTTCGGCAGGAACATTCAAATCTTTCGGCACGCGGTTGCCGTCTATCCATACTTTATCGGGTACGACCGACATCCCCTCGACTGCGCGCTTCATCGCGGCCATGGTTGCGTGCAGGATGTTCAGTTGCAGGATTTCGTCGGGGTCGGCAAAGGCAATGCTCCACGCAACCGCCTGTTCCTTAATCATCTGCGCCAACATATCGCGCTTTTTTTCGCTCAGTTTTTTTGAATCGGTCAAACCCGGCAAATCAAAATGTTCCGGCAAAATCACTGCCGCCGCAAATACGCTGCCGACCAAAGGGCCGCGCCCCGCCTCGTCCACGCCTGCGCTTAAAACCGTTGCCATTTCTTCACCGCCTGTCTGATTCAAAGCCGCCATTATATCCGCTTGCGATAGAGAAATTCTGCAATAGTTCAAACCATTGGGGAACAGTTCAAATTTCATCTGCTTTACCAATCAGTTATAATTTACATCCCACATACCCATACGTCTTACAACATGCCTGCCCAATCCGAACGCCTCCATTTTTCCGAACGCTGGCTCAACGCCTACGAACGCTACCGCTATCGCCGCCATATCCACGCCTTCCGCCTCGGCTTGGCAATCGTGTTTTCCACCCTGTTGGCCAAAGTCTTCCACCTGCAACACGGCGAGTGGATCGGCATGACCGTCTTTGTCGTCCTCGGCATGCTGCAATTCCAAGGCGCGATTTACTCCAAAGCAGTCGAACGCATGCTCGGCACGGCCATCGGTTTGGGCGTCGGTTTGGCCGTTTTATGGTTGAACCAGCATTATTTGCAAGACGGCGTTTTCTTCTATCTGCTTATCGGTAGTGCCAGCGCGGTGGCCGGTTGGTCTGCGGTCGGCAAAAACGGCTATGTCGCCATGCTTGCCGGTTTGACCATGTGCATGCTCATCGGCGACAGCAGCCACCACTGGCTCGACAGCGGCTTGATGCGCGCCATGAACGTTTTGATTGGTGCCGCCATCGCCATTGCCGCCGCCAAACTCCTGCCCCTGCGCTCCACCCTGATGTGGCGCTTCATGCTTGCCGACAACCTCACCGACTGCGCCAAAATGATTGCCGAAATCAGCAACGGCAAACGCATGACGCGCGAGCGTTTGGAACAAAACATGATTAAAATGCGCAAAATCAACGCCCGTATGGTCAAAAGCCGCAGCCATCTGGCCGCCACATCCGGTGAAAGCCACATCAGCAACAATATGATGGAAGCCATGCAGCATGCCCACCGCAAAATCGTCAACACCACCGAGCTGCTCCTGACCACCGCCGCCAAACTGCGCGCGCCCACGCTCAACGAAAGCGAAATCCGCCTGCTCGACCGCCATTTCAACCAACTCCAACGCGAGCTGCGCCTGACCGTCCGCCTCATCAAAGGCCACTACGCCCGCCGCATCCGCATCGATACTTCGCTCAATACCGAACTAAGCAAACCGGCCGCCCGCCTGCATTACGACTGGCAAGGCTTCCTTTGGCTCAGTACCAATATGCGCAACGAAATCGCCGCTTTGGTGATCCTGTTGCAACGTTCGCGCAATAAATGGTTGGACAAAAAAGAATTGCAACGCCTGAAAGAATACCTGCGCAACGATACCGATCCGGAGTAACAATAGGCCGTCTGAAAAACGCAAACCCAAAATAAAAGACAAAAACGAATTAGCCGCCGATGTCATCAGCCAATAAAAAAGGCCGTCTGAAACCCAATGGTTCAGACGGCCTTTTAATCAATCCAATCAACAATAAATGCCGTATAAAGCAAAATCCCCTGCGATTGCAGGGGATTTTTATATTTGGTTGCGGGAGCAGGATTCGAACCTACGACCTTCGGGTTATGAGCCCGACGAGCTACCATGCTGCTCCATCCCGCGTCAGAAGTTGTAACTATACGGAAAGACGGAATCGCTGTCAAGCGTTTTTGACAGAAAATGCGAAAAACGCCGCTTTACAAAAAACCGTCCGCATGGTTTAATTTTCATTAATAAAGAAACAGGGGTGCTGCTTTCAAACCGAGCGGCTGAGAAATACCCTTTTACACCCGAACAGGATAATACCTGCGTGGGGAGTTTCGGTAAATGTGATTTTAGACGGTTGATTGAAAATATCCACAAGGCCGTCTGAAAAAAGCAATGCTCCTGTTTCCTTTCATAACCGAGAAACAGGAGCAATTTTTTTATGACTACCACTAAAAAAACCGGCGATGAGGCGCGCCGTCTTTCCGACTTGAGCGAAGACATCGGCATCCGCTTCAAATATCCGAACTCCGAACGCGTGTATCTGCAAGGCAGCCGCGACGACATCCGCGTGCCTTTGCGCGAAATCCGTCAGGACGACACTTACACGGCGCAAGGTACGGAAGCCAATCCGCCGATTCCCGTTTATGACACCAGCGGCGTGTACGGCGACCCGGCGGCACACATCGACCTGAAACAAGGCTTGCCGCACATCCGCACGGCGTGGCTGGACGAACGCGGCGATACCGAAATCCTGCCCAAGCTCTCCAGCGAATACGGCATCGAACGCGCGCACGATCCGGAAACCGCCCATCTGCGTTTCAACCAAATCACCCGCCCGCGCCGAGCCAAAGCCGGCCGCAATGTAACCCAGCTTCACTACGCGCGCCAAGGCATTATCACGCCCGAAATGGAGTTTGTCGCCATACGCGAACGTATGAAGCTGGACGAGCTTTTCAGACGGCCTGAATACGCCAAGCTCTTGAAACAACACGCAGGGCAAAGTTTCGGAGCGAACATCCCGACCCATCCCGACCAAATCACGCCTGAATTCGTGCGCCAAGAAATCGCCGCCGGACGCGCAATTATCCCTGCCAACATCAACCACCCCGAACTCGAACCGATGATTATCGGCCGCAATTTCCGCGTCAAAATCAACGGCAACTTGGGCAATTCTGCCGTAACCTCCAGCCTGACCGAAGAAGTCGAAAAAATGGTGTGGTCGCTGCGTTGGGGCGCGGACACGATTATGGATTTGTCCACCGGCGCGCACATCCACGAAACGCGCGAATGGATTATCCGCAACGCGCCCGTTCCCATCGGCACAGTGCCCATCTATCAGGCTTTGGAAAAAACCGGCGGCATTGCCGAAGATTTGACTTGGGATTTGTTCCGTGACACCTTAATCGAGCAGGCGGAACAAGGCGTGGACTATTTCACCATACACGCAGGCGTGTTGCTGCGTTATGTGCCGATGACCGCCAACCGCCTCACCGGCATCGTATCGCGTGGCGGTTCCATCATGGCGAAATGGTGTCTCGCCCACCACAAAGAAAACTTCCTCTACACGCATTTCGACGAAATCTGCGAAATCATGAAAGCCTACGACGTTTCGTTCAGCCTCGGCGACGGCCTGCGCCCCGGCTGCATTGCCGATGCCAACGACGAATCCCAATTCGCCGAGCTACACACCTTGGGCGAATTGACCGATAAAGCGTGGAAACACGACGTACAAGTCATGATCGAAGGCCCCGGCCATGTGCCGCTGCAACGGGTGAAAGAAAACATGACCGAAGAGCTGCAACACTGCTTTGAAGCACCTTTCTACACACTCGGCCCGCTCGTTACCGACATCGCACCCGGTTACGACCACATTACCTCGGGCATAGGCGCGACCAATATCGGCTGGTACGGCACAGCCATGCTCTGCTACGTTACCCCGAAAGAGCATCTCGGTCTGCCCGACAAAGAAGACGTGCGCACCGGCATCATCACCTACAAACTCGCCGCCCACGCCGCCGACCTCGCCAAAGGCTGGCCGGGCGCACAGTTGCGCGACAACGCCCTGAGCAAGGCGCGTTTCGAGTTCCGCTGGCGCGACCAATTCCGCTTAAGCCTCGACCCCGAACGCGCCGAAAGCTTCCACGACGAAACCCTGCCCGCCGAAGGCGCGAAGATCGCCCACTTCTGCTCGATGTGTGGCCCCAAATTCTGCTCGATGAAAATCACGCAGGAAGTGCGCGACTACGCCGACAAGCAAAAGGCCCAACAGCAAGGCATGGAAGAAAAAGCGATTGAGTTCGTCAAAAAAGGAGCGAAGCTTTACAGTTGAAACGTAAAGCAAGAAAAGGCCGTCTGAAAATGTTTCAGACGGCCTTTTTAGTGAATAGCCTTTAAGCCAAAGCAATACGCACTACGGTTGCTTATTTTTCTACTCTGCGGAAATGGTGCGGACGGAAGCCGAGCGCAGCGAGGGAAACGAAGTAGAGGCCGCCGCCCAAGGCAATCAGGACACAGAGTTGGCCTGCTTTTTTAAAGCCGCCGACGTGCACCCATTCAAACGGCAGATAATATTGCGCCAGCCACAAACCGCCGCCCATGACGACCAAAGAGATGACCATTTTAACCAAAAACGCTGCCCATCCTTTACCGGGGAGGTAGATGCCGTGTTTGCGTAAAAGGAAAAACAGCAAACCTGCGTTCAGACACGCGCCCAAACCGATAGCGAGGGACAGGCCGACGTGTTTGAGCGGCGAAATGAAAGCGAGGTTCATCAACTGCGTGCAAATCAGCGTGAAAATAGCGACTTTAACGGGGGTTTTGATGTTTTGGCGGGCATAGAAACCGGGTGCCAACACTTTAATCATAATCAGACCGATCAAGCCGAAGGAATAGGCAATCAGTGCGTATTGGGTCATTTGCGCGTCGTGCAGCGTAAATTCACGGTACATGAACAAGGTCGTAACCAGAGGGAAAGACAACACGGCAAGGCCGACGGCGGCAGGCAGGGTCAGCAGCATACACAAGCGCAAACCCCAGTCGAGCAGGCCGGAAAACTGCTCGGTATCCTGACTGGCGGCGTGTTTGGACAAGGTAGGCAGCAAGATTGTACCGAGTGCCACGCCCAAAACACCAGTAGGCAATTCCATCAGTCGGTCGGCGTAATACATCCACGACACACTGCCGGACTGCAAAAATGAGGCAAAAATGGTGTTGATAACCAAGGAAATCTGCGCCACGCTCACGCCTAAAATAGCCGGTGCCATCTGTTTCATCACGCGGTTGACCGCTGCGTCTTTAAAGCTGAGTTTGGGCATTTTCAAGAAGCCCAATTTTGCCAACCAAGGCAGTTGGAACACCAGCTGCAACACGCCGCCGACAAATACCGCCCACGCCAAAGCCATAACGGGCGGATCGAAATACGGTACAAAAAACAGGGAAAAGACGATAAAGGAAATGTTCAAAAATGTCGGCGTAAAGGCGGGAATACCGAATTTATGATAGGAGTTGAGTATCGAGCCGACAAAAGATGACAATGAAATCAAAAAGATATAAGGAAACGTTACCCGCAGCAGGTCGATGGAAAGCTGAAACTTATCGGCTTCTTTGGCAAAACCGGGCGCGGAAACATAAATCACCCACGGCGCGGTAAGTATGCCCAGCGCGGTAACAATGACCAACACAAACGACAACATACCGGCCACATGACGCACAAACGCCTGCGTGGCTTCGGGTGAGCGGGTTTCTTTGTATTCTGCCAAAATCGGTACGAAGGCTTGGGCAAATGCGCCCTCTGCAAACACGCGCCGCAGTAGGTTGGGCAGTTTAAACGCGACAAAAAACGCATCTGTCGCCATGCCTGCACCAAACGCACGGGCGATAATCGTATCGCGCACAAAGCCCAAAATGCGTGACACCATCGTCAGGCTGCCAACCTTGGCCAAGGCTCCCAATAAATTCATGTATTTTCCTTACTTGTCTTTCAGGCCGTCTGAAAATCCGGCTTCTTCCAATACTGCCGCCGCCGCCAATGCAGCCGTATCTTTTTTCAACAGCAGATGCAAGGCGTGGAAATCCTGTTCCAACGCGGCCACTGCCTCAGGGCGGTCATACCAGTCTGCCACGGCCTGCGCCAGTTTTTCAGGGATGGCATCGTGTTGCAGCAGCTCGGGAACGGCGGCTTTACCCAACAGAATATTGGGCAAACCGACATGCGGCACTTTGATTTTGCGTTTCACATACGCATAAGTCAGCGGCGAAATTTTGTAGCTGATGACCATAGGCCGCTTGCACAAGGCCACTTCCAAAGTCGCCGTACCGCTGGTAACCAATACCACGTCGGCAGCGGTGCAAACCGTATCCGACTGCTTGTCGGTCAGCGTGATGGGAAGAGAGGCGAACTCAGGCTGCGCCAAAATTTCGCTAATGCGTTTGCGCGTTGCGGCCGTTGCCACAGGCAGCAAAAACTGTGCCTGCGGGTAACGTTTCAACAGCAATAAGGCCGTCTGAAAAAATACCGCCGCCATGTAATCGATTTCGCTCACGCGGCTGCCGGGCAATATGGCAAACACGGGCACGTCCGCAGGAACGCCCAGCTTCTGCCGCGCCGCCGCCCTATCCGCTTCCACGGGCATGGTTTGCGCCATCGGATGGCCGACAAACTCGGCCTTACCTCCGGCATCGATATAAAGCTGTGGCTCCATCGGAAACAGGCACAACACGCGGTTGACCTGATGCACGATTTTATTGACCCGTTCGCGTCGCCACGCCCAAACCGACGGGCTGACGTAATGAATGGTATGAATGCCTGCCTGCTTGAGTTTTTCTGCCACGCCGAGATTAAAGTCCGGCGCATCGATGCCGATAAACACATCCGGCTTGAGGCGGATTAAATCGTTCACCAGCCCTTTGCGGATTTTCAAAATTTGCGGCAGGCGTTTGATAACTTCAACAAAACCGCGCACCGCCAGCTTTTCCTGATCGTACAAACTCTCAAAACCCTCCGCCTTCATGCGCTCGCCGCCGATGCCGGTAAACCGCGCATTCGGGCAACGCGCCTTAATGGCACGGATTAAATGTGCGCCGAGCAAGTCGCCGGAAGCCTCGCCGACGCTGATGGCGATAAGGGGGGAAGGATTGGGGTTCATGTTGTTGAGGTTCGGAAGCTAAAAGATTTGGGGGCGGACATTTGCCCGCCCGTTTTCAGACAGCATCGGCAGCAAACGGACAGGAAACCTGCCTACTGCGCGGATTTTTGCAATCCAAAGGCCGTCTGAAAAAGTTTCAGACGGCCCTCAATCCATCAATCAACGGATAATGCCGCGTGTGGATTGTGCAAAAAAGTCTTTAAATACCGCCAATTCGCTTTGGGTTTCGGCACGTTTCAGAATGTCTGCCTTGGCCTCTTCAAACGGAATGCCGCGATGGTAAATGGTTTTATACACATCTTTGACAGAGGCAATCTGTTCGGCAGTGAAACCGTTGCGGCGCATACCTTCGCTGTTGAGGCCGGCCGGTTCGGCGCGGTAGCCAGCAGCCATGAAGTACGGCGGTACGTCTTTGTGTACGCCGGCGGCAAACGCGGTCATGGCGTAGTCGCCGATTTGGCAGAATTGGAACACCAGCGTGTAGCCGCCCAAGACGACGTAGTCGCCGATGGTAACATGGCCTGCGAGTGAGGCGTTGTTGGCGAAGATGGTATGGTTGCCGACCACGCAGTCATGGGCAAGGTGGCAGTAGGCCATAATCCAGTTGTCGTCGCCGATACGGGTTTCGCCGATACCGGTGACCGTACCAAGGTTGAACGTTGTAAATTCGCGGATGGTGTTGCCGTTGCCGATAATCAGCTTGGTCGGCTCGTCACGGTATTTTTTGTCCTGCGGAATTTCGCCGAGGCTGGCAAATTGGAAAATGCGGTTGTTTTCACCGATGGTCGTATGGCCGTTGATGACGACGTGCGGGCCGATTTCGGTATTCGCACCGATTTGCACATTGGGGCCGATGATGCTGTATGGGCCGACTTTGACGCTGGAGTCGAGTTCGGCTTTAGGGTCGATGACGGCGGTCGGATGGATAAGGGTCATGCTGTCTCCTTGCTGTCTGATACAGGTATTGCCTGCAAGATGCCGTCTGAACTTTCAGACGGCCTGTCCCATTCTTACACCACGCGTTTGGCGCACATAATCACGGCTTCAACGGCAACTTGGCCATCGACTTTGGCAACGGCGTTGAATTTGCCGATACCGCGTTTGTTGGTCAACAGCTCGACTTCAAAAACCAGTTGGTCGCCGGGGATGACTTGGCGTTTGAAACGGGCGTCGTCGATACCGGCGAAGAAGAAGAATTCGTTTTCTTTACGGCCGCCTTCGCTGAGGATGGCGAGTGTGCCGCACGCTTGCGCCATGGCTTCGATAATCAGCACGCCAGGCATCACGGGCAGGTCGGGAAAATGGCCTTGGAACTGCGGCTCGTTCATGGTGACGTTTTTAATCGCAGTCAGGGTTTTCATCGGTTCGAACGCGGTAATGCGGTCGAGTTGCAAAAACGGATAGCGGTGTGGGATAAGTTTTTGAATGTCTTTGGCTTCGATCGGGAGTTGTACGTCCATGATGTTCGTCTTTCCTTGTTTGTATTGGGTTTAAACGTATTCGGATGCGGGGCGCGGACTGTTTGCGCCGCCTTTAGGCTTCGTCGCTGTCGGCAAGCTGTTTTTCCAGCGTTTTGAGGCGTTTGTTCATTTCGCTCAAACGGTGGATATAAACGGCATTGCGTGCCCAGTCTTTGTAGCCCGACATCGGGAAAATACCGGCCAGATGCTGGCCGCTTTCGGTAATGCTGTGGGTAACGGATGTTCCGCCGCCGATGGTGGTTTTATCGGCGATTTCAATGTGTCCGACCGTGCCGACGCCGCCGCCGATAATACAATAATTGCCGATGGTGACGCTGCCGGAAATACCGGTTTTGGCGGCGATAACGGTGTGCGAACCGATTTTGCAGTTGTGACCGATTTGGACTTGGTTGTCGATTTTGGTGCCGTTGCCGACGGTCGTGTCGCTCATCGCGCCGCGGTCGATATTGGTGTTCGAACCGATTTCCACATCATCGCCCAGCGTGACTGCGCCGGTTTGCGGAATTTTAAACCATGAATCGCCGGCAAAGGCCAAGCCAAAACCGTCCGCACCGATGACGGCGCCGCTGTGGATTTCGACACGGTTGCCCAAAGTGCAGCCGTAATAGATGACAGAGTTGGGGTGCAGCACGACTTCATCGCCCAACGTGCAATCGTGTTGGACAACGGCATTGGCCAAAATACGGCAGCCTTCACCCAATACGGCATTCGCGCCGATATAGGCATTCGCACCGATTTCGCAGCTTGCCGGCACTTTGGCGCTTGCCTCGACAACGGCGGTCGGATGTACGCCGCCCTGTGCTTTGACAATCGGCGAGAACAATCGTGCCACTTTGGCAAAATAAAGATAAGGGTCGGCAGCCACAATCAGGTTGCGGCCTGCAAATTCGTCCGCGGCTTTCGGTGACACAATCACTGCGCCTGCCTGGCTGTCGTGTACTTCGGCTTTGTATTTCGGATTGGCCAAAAAGCTGATGTGTTCCGCCTGCGCCTGATCCAACGGACGGACGGCGGTAATGGCGATGTCTTCGCCTTTCCATTCGCCGCCGAGCTGGGAAACGATTTGGGACAAGGTGTATGCTTGTGAAGTCATGATAATCTGCCGTCAAGATGTCAGGCCGTCTGAAAGATGCCGGTTTGGGTTTCAGACGGCCTTAGGTTTGTCTGTATGGTTACATTCGCTGCCGAGCAGGGTCAGTGTGCGTTTAGGGCTTTGATAACGCTGTCGGTAATGTCGTAGCGGCCGTTGACGTAAATCACGTCCTGCAAGATGAAGTCGTAACCTTCGCGTTTGGCCAAATCGACGATGACGCGGTTAGCATTTTGCTGGAGCGCGGCGAATTCTTCATTGCGGCGCAGGTTGTAGTCTTCTGCCAACTCGGCCTGCTGCTTGCGGAATTTCTGTACCAGATTGCGCCATTTTCGGGTTTCCGCTTCCCTTTGGCTGTCGCTAAGCTTGTCGTCGCTCAGTTTTCGCTCTAAAGCCTCGCCTTCCTGCTGCAGCTTTTGCAAGGCGGTTTGACGGCTTTTGAACTCTTTTTCCAAAGTCATCTGAATGTTTTGCGCCTGCTTGGATTCCTGATAAACGCGCTCGGTATTGATAAAACCGATTTTCTGCACGCCATCCGCCGCCGCTTGCGGCAACAGCACGAAACCCGGCAGGGCTACGGCGAGGACACGGAGGGTGTCGGCTATTTTACTCATGATAAAAATCCTTGCTTAAAAACAAACGGGCGGTTTGCAATAAGCTTGCCGCCAATCTGCCATGAGGCCGTCTGAAACGGACAAACCCGGTTTCAGACGGCCTAAACATCATCAGAATGTTGTACCGAGTTGGAATTGGAAGCGTTGGATTTCGTCGCCTTCTTTTTTCTTAATCGGATAAGCATAACTGAACTTCATCGGACCCAGCGGAGAGAGCCAGGTCACGGCAGCACCGGCAGAGTAACGCAACTCGTTTTTAAATGTCGATTTGTGCGTTGTGCCTACGCCATACACGTTTTGAAGCGCGCCATTGGTGTAATAAGAATTGCTGCTGCCGTCGTTGTAGGTTTTGTCGTCCCACACGCTGCCCGCATCGGCAAACAGGCTCAGACGGACGGTACGCGAGTCTTTAATGCCCGGCATCGGGAAGAGCAACTCTGCGGAAACGTTGGCTTTTTTGTTACCGCCGTAGCTGATTTTCTCGCCGTATTCGTCATAAACTTTCGGGCCCAGCGTACCGCTTTCAAAGCCGCGGACAGAGCCTAAGCCGCCGCCGTAGAAGTTTTCAAAGAACGGCATGGTTTTGGTTTTGCCGTAGCCGTTGCCATAACCGACTTCGCCACCCAGCATCAATGTGAAATCTTTGCTCAACGGGAAGAACCAAGTTTGGTTGTGGGTCAGGGTGTAGTATTGCAGGTCGCTGCCCGGTAAGGCGATTTCTCCGTTTACGCCGGTCAGGTAACCGCGGGTCGGCCACAAGGCATTGTCGGTTTTGTTGCGACCCCAGCCGATGGTACCTTTGTACAACCAGCCTTTGAAGTTACCCACGCCGCTGCCGTCGCCTTTACCGTATTGATTGATAAAGTCGGCATAGCGTTTAGGCGCGCCTTTGTAGGTGTTCACAGTCAAGCGTTCTGCGGCCAAACCGAAGTTCACACGGTCATATTCGGTAACCGGAATACCGATACGCAAACCGCCGCCGAAAGTCGTGGTTTTATATTGTTTCGCACTGGAAGAAGCTTTACGCGGGTCGTAAGTCTTGCCGTAAAGGTCGTAGCCCAAGCTTACGCCGTCAGGTGTGAAGTATGGGTCGGTAAACGACAACGAGCCGTTTACTGTGGTTTTACTGCGGGAGGCACGCAGGGCAACGGATTTACCCGTACCGAACAGGTTGTCTTGAGCCACACCGGCAGACATCACCAAACCGGTATCCTGAACCCAGCCTGCGCTCAAGTCGAGCGAGCCGGTAGAACGTTCGATCAGGCTCATGTTCAGGTCAACTTGGTCAGGCGTATTGGCCACAGGAACCGCATCAAATTGAACGTTGTCGAAGTAGCCCAACAACTCAACACGTTCTTTAGAACGTTGCAGTTTGGCAGAGTCGTAAGGCGCCGATTCCATTTGGCGCAACTCGCGGCGGATGACTTCGTCACGGGTTTTGTTGTTGCCGGTAATGTTGATTTCGTTTACATAGATTTTGCGACCCGGTTGAACGGTCAACACAAAATCAACGGTATGTGTTTCGGCATTTGGAATCGGTTGGACATTGATTTCGCTGAATGCGTAACCTGCCTGACCCATGCGGTTTTGGATGGCTTCGAGCGAGTTGGACATTTGCGCGCGCTCATACCATTTGCCCGGCTTCATGGTCAGCAGTTTTTCCAAATCTTCTTTCGGCACTTCCAGCGTATCGCCTTCGATGCGTACATTGCCCCAGCGGAAGCGGTCGCCTTCGCTGACGGTTACTTTAATGGTCTGCTTGGTTTTGTCTTCGTTGGTTTGGATATCGGTATCCAAAATGCGGAAGTTGAAGTAGCCGTTGTTTTGATAGAAATTGGTAATTTTTTCCATGTCCTGAGCAAATTTTTGCTCATTGAACTGGTTGCTCTTCGTGATCCAAGTCCACATGCCGCCTTCGCTCAAGGACATTTGTTTCATCAGACGGCGGTCGGAATAAACTTCGTTGCCTTCAAATGAAATATCGGTAATCTTGGTAGATTTGCCCTCTTCGATAGCAATATCGATAGACACGCGGTTGCGGGCGAGTTTGGTTACGGTCGGAGTGATTTGGACAGACTGTTTGCCACGGCTCAAATACTCTTCTTTCAAACCGGCAACGGCTTGGTTCAGCGTTGCTTGGTTGAAGTATTGGGATTGCGCCAAACCAAATGCTTCAAGGTTTTTCTTGATGGCATCGTTTTGCAGCATTTTCGCGCCGGTAATATTGAGCGAGCTGATGGTCGGACGCTCAATCACGGTCAGCAGGACTTGATTGTCCATGGTCTCGACACGTACGTCGTCAAAGAAACCGGTTGCGTAGAGTTTTTTGATGATTTCTTCACTGCGCGCATCATTGAAATTATCACCGACTTTAACGGGCAGGTAGTTGAAGACGGTACTCGGCTCGGTGCGTTGCAGGCCTTCGACGCGGATGTCCTGAATGGTAAAGTCAGCCAATGCCAGTGGAGACAGGCTCAATACCATTAAAGCGGAAGCAATCTGGTTCAGTTTCATAAATTATCCAAACAAACGGTTGATGTCATTAAAGAAAGCCACAGCCATCATCAAAAGCATGGCTGCCAGTCCGAAGCGCAGGCCGACTGCCTGTATGCGCTCGCTCAAAGGCTTTCCGCGTATCCATTCGGCGGTGTAGAAAACCAAATGTCCGCCGTCTAAAACGGGCACGGGCAAAAGGTTCAACACGCCTAAGCTGATGCTGACCAAGGCCAGAAATTCGAGGTAGCTCTGCAATCCGAGTTTAGCGGATTGTCCGGCGACATCGGCAATGGTCAAGGGGCCGGAAATATGGTTCAAAGAGGCATTGCCTGTAACCAGTTTTCCGAAAAATTTGAGGGTCGTCCACGAATAGTTGACGGTTTTGTTCCAACCCAATTCAAAGGCTTGGGCAACGGAAGGCGTATAGCGGTAGCGGATGGTTTTATCCCACTCTTTATCCGCCTGGGCGGCAAGCCCTGCTCTACCCACCAGCACGCCTGCCGACTGCTCGACGCTGTCCGGACGGATAGCGGTCGCCAGTATTTTACCGTCGCGCTCGTAAGTCAGTTCGATTCGTTTGCCGGGGCTGGCGCGGAAGAGTTCCGTCCATGCCTGCCAGCTTTCGATGGGCTTCCCATCGGCGGTCAGCAGTTTGTCGTTTTCCTTCAAACCTGCTTTTTCGGCCGGACTATTGGCCAAGACTTTGCCGATGCGGTTAGTAATTCTAAAAGGCAAAAGGCCGATGTTGCCTTGGCTTTTCGCAACTTTACCTGCTTCAGGCGTACCGGCGGCATCAATTATGCGGATGGCTTGGGTATTTGAGGCCGTCTGAACAGCGACTTTTACAGGGCCGGCTTCAAGGTTCAATACCATCTCGGTTTGCGCATCGCTCCAGTCTTTAACGGTAATTCCGTTGACCGATACAATTTTATCGCCTGCCTGAAAACCTGCGTTGGCGGCAATACTGGCAGGCTCGACCATGCCGACATAAGGGCGCAACTCGGTCACGCCGAAGGAAAAGCTCAAACCGTAAAGCAAAACGGCCAAAATCAAATTGGTCAAAGGACCGGCGGCGACAATGGCGATGCGCTTGGCCGGATGCTGCTTGTCAAAGGCGTACGGCAAATCTGCTTCCGCCACCTCGCCTTCGCGCGTATCGACCATTTTAACGTAACCGCCCAGCGGAATCGGGGCAAGACACCACTCGGTATCACCGCGTTTTCGGGTGAAAAAGGGCTTACCGAAGCCGACGGAAAAGCGCACGACTTTAACGCCGCACCAGCGGGCAACAATATAGTGTCCGAACTCATGCAGGCTGACCAAAATCAGAATGGCGACGATAAAGGCTAAAAAGGTTTGCAAAAAAATCCCCTGAATGGAATGTGATGATCAACGGATAAGGCCGTCTGAAAACCGATTATAAAGGCAGTTGTTCCATTTTGTCTGCCTAAATGCCAAGCGGTTGACGTTTCAGACGGCCTGTCATTGAAGCTTTATTGTTTGCCGATAAAGGCTTCTGCCTGTCTGCGTGTTTGCACGTCTTGCGCCAACAGGCTTTCGATATCATGATGGCCGTCTGAAAAATCTTGTGCAAGGCAGTAGGCAACGACTTTGGCAATATCGGTAAACTTGATGCGTTTATCTAAAAAAGCGGCCACGGCAACTTCGTTGGCAGCGTTCAACACGCAAGGCGCAGAACCGCCTGCATTCATGGCCTGATAGGCAAGTTTCAGACATGGGAAACGGTCAAAGTCAGGTTTTTGGAAGGTCAATGCGGACAACGCGCCGAAATCCAGTTCGCCCACGCCGGAATCGATACGTTCGGGCAGGCCCAAGCAATAAGCAATCGGCGTACGCATATCGGGATTACCCAACTGCGCCAATACCGAACCATCGCGATAACGCACCATGCTGTGAATCACGGATTGCGGATGGATGACGACTTCCAGCTTTTCCGGCGGACAGTTAAACAGCCAATGCGCCTCAATCAATTCCAAACCCTTATTCATCATTGACGCGGAATCAACGGAAATTTTGCGCCCCATGCTCCAATTCGGATGCTTGACCGCCTGCTCGGGCGTAATGCTGTCAAATGTACTTAAATCGGTGTTAAGGAAGGGGCCGCCCGATGCGGTCAGGATAATCGAATTGATACCGTGCTCATTCAGACGGCCTGTGTAATCCCTTGGCAATACTTGGAAGATGGCGTTGTGTTCGCTGTCAATCGGCAAGACGGTGGCGCCGTTTTGACGGGCGGTTTCCATAAACAATGCGCCTGAAACCACCAGCGTTTCTTTGTTGGCCAGATAAATGGTTTTGCCTTTTTGAGCGGCAGCCAAAGCCGACGGCAAGCCGGCCGCACCGACAATGGCACACATCACGCCGCTGACTTTCTCGGCCGAAGCCACATCAATCAGGGCTTGAGAACCATATAAAACCTGCGTACTGACGCCTTCTTGTTTGAGTTTCTTTTCCAGCTCGGCCGCATGACCGGCATCGCCGACAACGGCATATTCTGGGCGGAACTGTTTGCATTGCGCCGCCAGCTTGTCCACCTGCCTATGCCCTGCCAGCGCGAACACGCGGAATTTTTCGGGATGGCGGGAGACAACGTCTAAGGTACTTTCGCCTATGCTGCCGGTACTGCCTAATATGGTCAGAACTTGTTGTGTCATGGTGTGTTCTTTATGTGCTGTGCAAACGGTATTTAGTGTATTTGAAATAGATTTCTTTGCCGTTTCCAATTTTCAGACGGCCTTTTGCCTCCCAGCTGAAAAGGCCGTCTGAAAGAATTACTCAATGCCGTATTCGATGGTAACAACCAGTCGGACTTGTTTGCCGACGGTACTTTTATCGTAAGAGCCGCCGTACTCGTCGTCCTCGCTGCTACCGGTGTCGGCATAGATATTGAACGAACCTTGCGAAGCAGAACGCATGGCGCCCACTTTGCCGCCGCCGGTTTTGGCAAATTCGGCCGCGCGTTTCTGCGCATCCTCAGTCGCCTGCGTGATCAAATCGCGTTTGATGGTTTCCAAATTGCCCAGCAAATATTGCGGATTGTCGAAGCGGATAAATTCGTTTTGCGCACGGAAGTTCAAAATGGCGCGCTGTGCTGCTTGGATTTTGTCCAGTTTTTTGGTGTTGACCACAATATTGAGGTCGCCATCGTAGCCGTTGGGCGTGCGGGTTACATTACCCAGTTCATCGCGGGTTTCATTGAAAACGCGCGACACTTCGGGCAGGCCCACTTTCATTTCAGCCGCCGTAAAGCCTTGCTCACCCAAAAACTTAGACAGCTTCTTGCGTCTTGCCGTCAGCAAATCCAAAACTTCCTGATAGCTCTCGCCGTGCGCATTTACACCCGTATTCCACGTTGCGCTGTCGGATTGGAAGTTTTTCTCCGCCAAACCTTTTACGGTGATTGTCCCGGGTTGGCGCAGATTCTTAAACTGCACGCCCAAAATAAACGCCGCAGCCATCAATCCCAGTGCCAACAATACGCCCAAGATCGATAAAGATGAAATCTGTTTTTGTTCGGACATAATCAGCTCCCTCAACCATGTGAGACAGGCGGTTCAAAACAAATATACAAAGGCGGCATAAATGCTGATAACGGCAATCAGGCTGTCCACACGGTCGAACACACCGCCGTGTCCCGGCAGCAGATTGCTGCTGTCTTTGATACCGGCCGCACGTTTGAGCCAGCTTTCCAGCAAATCGCCGAACACGCTGACAACGGTCAAAATCAAGCCGATAAAAATAGTTTTTAACCAGCCAGCTTCAAAAGCCAGCCAACCGGCTTTCCATACGATGGTCATGTACACGGCAACGCACAATGCGCCACCGATCGCACCTTCCCAGCTTTTACCCGGGCTGATGGTCGGCGCAATTTTGCGCTTGCCAAACGATTTGCCGCAGAAATACGCGCCAATATCGGCCACCCACACCAAACCCATAATCGCCAATAAAGACAACGCGTCTTCAGGCTGAGGGCGCAGGTAAACCAGTGCGAACCAAAACGGCATCACCAACAACCAACCAACCGTGTAAGCCTGCCAGCCGCCGTTTAACTTCCATTTCGCTTTCAGCCACCAAGGCATGACAATCAGCCAAAACGCCAATACGACATACCAAACCAAATCAGGCAACTGCCAACCGCCGGCATAAGCAATCACGCCGAACACCAGCGTTGAAGCCAAATAATGATTGATTTTCAGCTTGTCCAAGCCGCTCATGCGGGCATATTCCCACAAAGTCAACATGGCAATCAGGCCGCAAAACGCCGCCCACAGCCACATAGGCGCATAAAACAGCATACCCAGCATCAGCGGCAAAAGCCACAGCGCCGTCAAAATCCGTTGTTTCAACATAGTTCTCAACCCCGTTGCTGCTCAACCGGCAGCTGTTCGGAAGTCCGCCCGAAGCGGCGTTCCCGTTTTTGGAACGAAGCAATCGCCTCGTTTAGCGATTTCTCATTAAAATCAGGCCACAGCGTATCCGTAAAATACAATTCCGCATACGCCATCTGCCACAGCAGGAAATTACTGATGCGCGTCTCGCCGCCGGTTCGGATAAACAAATCCGGCTCGGGTGCATCGCCCAACATCAAATAGCGCGACAACGCCTCTTCCGTAATCTCAGTTACACCCTCGGCAATCAACTGATTTACCGCCTGCAAAATATCCCAGCGGCCGCCATAATCGGCGGCAATACTCAAAGTCAAACCGGTATTGTTTGCCGTCAACGCCTCTGCCTCCTCAATCCCCTTCAGGATTTCAGCATTAAACCGCTCACGGCTGCCAATGACCCTCAAGCGCATATTGTTATCGTGCAAACGGCGCACCTGCTTTTGCAAAGCCTGCAAAAACAGCCCCATCAGAAAAGAAACCTCTTCCTCGGGGCGTCGCCAGTTTTCAGTCGAAAAAGCAAACACGGTCAAATACCGCACACCCAGTTCAGCACAATGCTTCACCATGCTCTCCAGCGCATCCAAGCCGCGCTTATGCCCCATCACACGGGGAAGAAAACGCTTCTTTGCCCAACGTCCGTTGCCGTCCATAATCACAGCAATATGTCGGGGGATGGCAGAGTGTTCCAAAATCGTCTGCGTACTGCTTTTCATGTCTGCCTTTCAGGGAGCAAACCGTCCAAAGGCCGTCTGAACGGTTTACACACAGGATTAAATCGCCATCAAATCTTCTTCTTTGGCAGCCAAGAGCTTGTCTGCCTCAGCAATATATTTGTCGGTCAACTTCTGAACCGCTTCCTCGCCACGGCGGGCTTCATCTTCAGAAATCTCTTTGTCTTTCAACAATTTTTTGATGTGGTCGTTTGCATCACGGCGCACATTGCGGATAGACACACGACCCTCTTCCGCCTCACCGCGTACCACTTTGATCAAATCTTTACGGCGTTCTTCAGTCAGCATAGGCATAGGGACACGGATCAAATCGCCGACAGAAGCAGGGTTCAGGCCCAAGTTGGAATCACGGATCGCTTTCTCAACTTTTGCAGCCATATTGCTCTCGAACGGTTTCACACCAATCGTACGCGCATCCAAAAGCGTCACGTTCGCCACTTGGCTCACAGGCACCATGCTGCCCCAGTATTCCACTTCCACTTGGTCGAGCAGGCCGGTATGCGCACGGCCGGTACGCACTTTAGCCAAATTGGCTTTCAATACTTCCAGAGAACGCTGCATTTTGCCTTCAGCTGTCTTTTGAATATCATTAATCATCTTATACTTTCAATTTCATAGGAATAAAACAGGATTAACCGAGAATAGTACCGTTAAACCGCCCCCACGACAAGGCTTTACGCCCCAACAGCCTTGTTTTCTAACCGATATTTAACATCAAACAAAATAAAGGCCGTCTGAAAATCTTTCAGACGGCCTTTTCCTTATTCAAATCCTACTCTCTATTCCGCTCATTCCAAAAGTAACGCCATACAAAGCATGGGAAAGCAAAAATCAGGTAGAGGCAGACAACGGTCGCGTAAAACTCCCAATCTTGGGCATGTACGGCTCCGGCACGTGATTCGAGGATATAGGCGAGGATCGCGGTAAGAAGGAAGCCTGCCAGCAATTCGATCAAGTGATGGCCGATATGTTTGCGTTTAAGGGCGATGATGCCGAAGAATTTGGTGGTAATAAATGGTGCGTTGGCAAAGATAAGTGCCAACAGCAAAAGAATGTACATGGATGCAGTCATGGTGGTCTTTCTGTTTTCAGACGGCCTGTGTGTGATTTTAACATGTTAAATGGGCATTCTTGCCTATCATTATCCGTAGAATATTCAATATCTTGATGATGCCCGCTTGATGATTGTTCAAAGGCTTGAGGCCGTCTGAACTTTGGGGATATTTCATCCGAATGCGAATCCTAACAAAAACGGCGACTTTGGAACAGCCGCCGTTGGTTTTGTTTGAAGCTTACAAGGTATTTTCCAATGCTTTGGCACACCAGTCGATAACGGTTTGCGGCATGATACCCCAGAGGAGCAGCAGGAAGGCATTGACCGTCAGGACAAATTTGGCGGCATAGTTGCTGCCGACCGGCTGGTCATGGTCAGGTGCATCGAAGTAGATGACTTTGATCACACGCAGGTAGTAGAACGCGCCAATCAGGGACATGATAACGGCAAACACTGACAACCAGACATAGCCTTGTTTCAAGAGCGCCATAATCACGCCGAACTTGGCATAGAAGCCCATCAGCGGCGGAATACCTGCCATGGAGAACATGGACAGCAACATCAGGAAGGCAAACCATGCATGGCGTTGGTTAAGACCCGCGAGGTCTTTAATGTTTTCACACTCAATGTCTTTGGTGGACAATACCATCAAAACACCGAAGCTGACTGCCGCCATCACAGCATAGGTAATGGCGTAATACAAACCAGCGGTAAAGCCGACCGCGCCTGCCATAAACGCCAACAGGATAAAGCCCATGTGCGATACGGTGGAATAGGCAAGCATACGTTTGATATTGGTTTGCATGATGGCGGCAAGGTTACCGACCACCAAAGATGCAACGGCAAGAATAGCCAACATCGGCGCCCAGTCTGAATGTATGGTACCCATACCGGTAACAAGGATACGGAACGCAAAGACAACGGCGGCGATTTTCGGAGCCGTACCCACAAAGGCGGTAACAGAGGTCGGCGCGCCATCGTACACATCGGGCACCCACATATGGAATGGAACCGCACCCAATTTAAATGCAATGGCGACCACAATAAACACCATACCCAATTTCAACAACCACTCATTGGCCTGTTCATTAAAAGCAGAAGCCAAGACGGAAGCAAAATCAAGGGAACCAGTGGCGCCGTAAACCATGGAAATACCATAGAGCAGCAGGCCGGAAGCCAATGCACCCAATACGAAGTATTTCAGCGCAGCTTCGGCAGAACGACCGGAATCGCGGCGTAGGGCAATCATGGCATACAGCGATAAAGACAACAATTCCAAACCGATATACGCAGTCAAGAAATGTGCAGAGCTGACCATGACGCTCATACCCAACAGGGCAAACAATGACAGGGTGTAAAACTCGCCTTTAAAGATTTGGCGGTCTTGGTTGTACGGTTTACTGTAAATAAACAGACCAAACGTCAGTGCATACAGCACCAGTTTTGCCAAACGGGACATGCCGTCTGCAATATACATACCGTGAAAGGCATCAACGCTGCCCTGCTCCCATACCGCCAATTGGGTAATGGCCACGACAATGACCGTTCCCAAACTCATCAGATGGGTCAGATAGCGGTTTTTATCGCAAATCCACAAGTCTGCCAGCAATACGACACCCAATAGCGCAAGCAGCACGATTTCGGGCATGGCGGGCATTAAATTCAAATCAGACCAGTTCATTTACACACCTCAAATCTTGCTTTGTGCCACATGGGCAATCAAATCGTTTGCCGCTTGATGGACCACTTCGATAAACGCTTGCGGATACAGACCCATACCCAAAACGGCAACCGCCAAAATCGCCAAAATCGCAAATTCTCGGCAATTGATGTCTTTCATTTCGGCAACGTGCGGATTGTGGATCGCACCAAAAATAACGCGTTTGTACATCCACAGGGTATAAGACGCACCGTAAATCAGGGTCATGGCAGCCAAAGCGCCTACCCAGAAATTCACTTTAACCGCGCCCATAATCACCATAAACTCGCCCACGAAGCCTGAAGTCGCAGGCAGACCGGCATTGGCCATACCGAACAACATCATAAACGCCGCAAACTTAGGCATCACATTGACCACGCCGCCATAATCGGCAATATTGCGGGTATGCAGGCGGTCGTACATCACGCCGATACACATAAACATTGCGGCAGACACAAAACCGTGGGAAATCATTTGAATGATTGCGCCTTTCAATGCCCAGTCATTCAGTTGGCCGTTCACAAACAGGAACATGCCCAAAGTGACAAAACCCATATGGCTGATGGAAGAGTACGCCACCAGTTTTTTCATATCGGTTTGCACCAAAGCCACCATACCGATATAAATCACGGCAATCAGGCTCAATACAATGATTACAGGGGCAAAATAGCGTGCCGCATCCGGCATAATCGGCAGGATAAAGCGCAAGAAACCATACGCACCCAGTTTCAGCGTAATCGCCGCCAACACCATCGAACCGCCGGTCGGCGCTTCAACGTGGGCATCCGGCAACCAAGTGTGCACGGGGAACATCGGCACTTTTACGGCAAATGACAGGAAGAACGCCACAAACAAAAGCTGTTGTACGCCCAATGGAATCTGTTTGATGTTTTGGAAATCGACAATAGAGAAGCTGCCTGTTTGATAGTACAGGTAAACCATGGCAACCAGCATCAAGAGCGAACCCATCAGCGTATAGAGGAACAGCTTGACCGACGCATAAACGCGGCGCGGGCCGCCCCATACACCGATAATCAGGTACAGCGGAATCAGCATACCCTCGAAGAACACATAAAACAGAATCGCATCCTGCGCGGCAAACGCACCATTAATCAAACCCGACATCATCAGGAATGCCGCCATATACTGCGCCGGACGTTTCTGAATGACTTCCCAACCGGCCAATACCACCAACAGTGTAATAAACGCATTCAAGATGATAAAGAGCACTGAAATACCGTCCACGCCCAATGCGTAGTTGATTTTCAGAAGCGGAATCCACTCGTGGAACTCGGTAAACTGATAGCCGCCGCTCAAACGGTCGAAACCGGTAAACAGGGGCAGCGTTACCAAGAAACCGGCAAGTGCACCCATGAAGGCAAGCACACGCGCCAGCGGCGCACGGCTGTCTTTACCGGTCGCCAAAACCAGCACACCTGCGGCGATGGGTATCCATATTGCCAAGCTGAGTAGGTAGTTGGAAAACATAGTGGTTAACCTGTGGTTAAAATAAAAATGTGTTTATGTGGATATTTCTTCGTTTCAGACGGCCTGAAGGTTTAAGGCCGTCTGAAACCTTATTCTTATCGGAACAATCCCCAGAAGGTCATGCCGAGCAGTACCAATACGCCGAATACCATAGCGGCGGCGTAGGTATAGATAAAGCCGGTTTGGGCTTTACGCACTTGCGCGGCAATCGCGCCGACCAGTTTGGCAGAGCCGTTGACGATACCGTTGTCGATAATGGCGGTATCGCCGACTTTCCAGAAGAAAGTACCCAATGCGCGTGTGCCTTTAGCGAAGACGTTGAAATACAGGGCGTCGAGGTAGTATTTGTTTTCAAACAAAACGTAAACCGGACGGAACGTCTGTGCAATTTTCGCAGGCAGGTGCGGCAGTTTGACGTACAGGAGCCATGCGCTCAAGACACCTGCAATAGCAAGGTAGAGTACAGGAGAATGCAGGCTGTGTAACACCATTGCCAATGCGCCGTGGAACTCTTCCTTCATGATGTGCATGGTCGGATGCGCGTCGGCATTGACAAAGATTACGTCTTTAAAGAAATCGCCGTAAAGCATAGGCTCAATGGCAACGTAGCCGATGATAACGGACGGAATGGCCAGCAGAATCAAAGGCAGGGTAACAACCAACGGGCTTTCGTGCGGATTGTCGTTTTTGCCCAAGCCGTGATGCTCTTCGCCATGATGATCATCATGATGCTCAGGCAGGCTGCGCCATTTTTCTTCGCCGTGGAACACCATAAAGTATTGGCGGAACGCATAGAACGCAGTAACAAACACGCTGACAAGGACGGCAAAATAAGCAAAGCCGCTGCCCGGCAGGGTGCTGTATTTCGCTGCTTCGATAATCGAATCTTTGGAGTAGAAGCCGGAGAAGAACGGCGTACCGATCAGCGACAAGTTACCAATCAGCATGGTCAGCCAAGTAATCGGCATGTATTTTTTCAGATTGCCCATGTGGCGCATGTCTTGGTCGTGATGCATACCGATAATGGCGCTACCCGCCGCCAAGAACAGCAAGGCTTTAAAGAAGGCGTGGGTCATGACGTGGAACATCGCCACGGAATAGGCGGACGCGCCCAGAGCCACGGTCATATAGCCCAGTTGCGACAGGGTGGAATACGCAACCACGCGCTTAATGTCGTTTTGAATCACGCCCAAGAAGCCCATAAACAGGGCGGTAATCGCGCCGATCACCATAATGACCGACAGCGCAGTGCTGCTCATTTCGTAAATCGGCGACATGCGCGACACCATGAACAGGCCCGCCGTAACCATTGTTGCAGCGTGAATCAATGCGGAAATCGGGGTCGGGCCTTCCATCGAGTCAGGCAGCCAGACGTGCAGCGGGAATTGTGCCGATTTACCCATCGCGCCCACAAACAACAGCAAACAGGTTACGGTAATCAACGACCATTCCACACCGGGGAAGAGCTGGATAGTGGCATTTTGGACGTTGGGCAGATAGGCGAATACGTCCTGATAGCGCAGGCTGCCGCCGAAATAGGCAAGCACCAAGCCGATACCGAGCAAAAAGCCGAAGTCGCCGACGCGGTTGATCAAAAAGGCTTTCAGGTTGGCGAAAATCGCGCTCGGACGTTTGAAATAGAAACCGATCAAGAGATACGACACCAAGCCCACCGCTTCCCAACCGAAGAAGAGCTGGACGAAGTTGTTGCTCATAATCAGCATCAACATGCTGAATGTAAACAAAGAAATATAGCTGAAGAAGCGTTGGTAGCCGACTTTTTCATCGTGCATATAGCCGATGGTGTAGATATGCACCATCAACGACACGCCCGTTACCACGACCATCATCATCGCCGTCATCGTATCAACCAAGAAGCCGACGGAGAAATCCAAGCCGCCCATTGTCAGCCAGGTATAGACGTTTTCGTCAAACTTGGCGCGGCTGCCGTCAATAAAGCCCCACAGCACATAAGCCGACAGCACGGCGGACACCGCCACGCCGAGTATCGTCACGGTATGCGCGCCGGCACGACCGATTTTGTTGCCGAACAAACCCGCAATCAACGAGCCTGCCAATGGAACAAGGGCAATTATCAAATATAAAGTCATATCGTTCATGATTACCCTTTCAACTCATCCAAATCGGCAACGTTGATTGTTTGTCGGTTGCGGTACACCAGCACCATAATCGCCAAACCGATGGCAGATTCGGCAGCGGCAACGGTCAGTACGAAGAATACGAAAATTTGTCCGGCAGTATCGCCCAAATGTTGCGAGAAAGCGATAAAGTTGAAGTTCACCGCCAAGAGCATCAGCTCGATAGACATCAACAATACCAGCACGTTTTTACGGTTCATAAAGATACCCATTGCGCTGATACCGAACAGGAGCGCACCCAATACCAGATAATGCGTCAAGGTAATCATGCTTTGCCCTCCCCTTCCGGTTTGAGGCCGTCTGAAACTTCGCTTTCTTCGGCAGATTCGACTTGCGGTTTGACCGCTTCCATTTTCACCAGACGCATACGGCCTTGGTCGGCGCGTACTTTAACTTGGTCGGCAGGATCCATACGTTTCGGATTGGTGGTTTTGCGGTGAACCAGCGCAATCGCGGCCACCATGCCCAACAGCAGCAATACCGCCGCCAATTCAAACGGCAACAGGTAGTCGGTATAAATACGGCTGCCCAAATCGCGGATATTGTTGTAATCGGCCGGAATGTCTTTCATCAGACCAAATGCGGCCAGGTTGGTTTTCGGATTGACCAGAATCAGAATCAGGGCAACTGCCAACAATGTGCCGACCACACCGGCAACAGGCGCATGACGCCAGAAACCGGCGCGCATTTCCTCAATGTCGATGTTCAACATCATCACAACGAACAGGAACAACACCATCACGGCGCCGACGTAAACCACCACCAACGTCACGCCCAAGAATTCGGCCTGCATCAGCATCCAAATCATCGCGCTCACGCAGAAGGTCAGCACTAAATGCAAAGCGGCATGCACTGGGTTTTTAGCGGTAACGGTACGAACCGCACCGTACAAAACGATGGCGGCAAGAATATAGAACAGAATCGCGGAAAAAGTCATTCGTCTGCTCCTTAACGATACGGCGCGTCAGCGGCTTTGCGCTTGGCGATTTCGGCTTCGTATTTGTCGCCAATGGCCAAAAGAATCGGCTTGGTCATGTGCAAGTCGCCTTTTTTCTCGCCGTGGTATTCAAAAATATGGGTTTCCACAATCGCATCGGTCGGGCAGGCCTCTTCGCAGAAACCACAGAAGATGCACTTGGTCAGGTCGATGTCGTAACGCTTGGTGCGGCGCGTGCCGTCTTCGCGTTCTTCCGATTCGATGTTAATCGCCATTGCCGGACAAACTGCCTCGCACAATTTACACGCAATACAGCGCTCTTCGCCGTTCGGATAACGACGTTGCGCGTGCAGGCCGCGGAAACGCACGGATTGCGGCGTTTTCTCTTCGGGGAAATAAATTGTGTCTTTGCGGGCAAAAAAGTTTTTGAGCGTTACGCCCATGCCTTTCACCAATTCGCCCAGCAGGAAGGTTTTTACTAAATTAGCCATTTTCGGATGCTCTTTTCGGATTGTTCTGTTTACAGGCCGTCTGAAAGCGGTTTTTTAACCTGCCGCGCCCACCATTTCTAAAAACTCTGCTTCGGTCAGCTTCGGGGTATCGTTGGCCAAGTCGTAATACGGAGCTTTGCAATCGATAAAGATTTGCGAAGTGGTTTCAAAGCCCGCGTTGTCGGCAAACAGCCCGGCGTTGATGTAATAATCGTTGCCAACTTTCACAAACAGATGTGTGCCGCAGTGTTTGCAAAAACAGCGTTGCGCCCATTCGGACGACTGATAATGCGCAATGTGTTCGCTGCCTGTAATTTCAGGCGACTGGGCGGCCAAAGTAAAAGACGCGCCGCCGCCCCATACGCGGCATTTTCCGCAATGGCAGGCGTGGAGTTCGCGGTTTTCGGCGGTTTCCAGTGATACTGCGCCACACAGACATTGAGCTTTCATTAGGTTCTCTCGGTTTGAAACGGTTAAAAATTTGGGTTATAGGCTACCTGAAAACTTTCAGACGGCCTCCCTGCCCTATTTCCACAAATTCAGCGGTGAAATCATCCACACGCCCAAAATCACGATGTAGGCGAAGCCGATCGGAATCAGCACTTTCCAGCCCAAACGCATGATTTGGTCGTAACGGTAGCGTGGGAAGGTTGCACGGATCCACAGATACCAGTACAGCACCGCCGCCATTTTCACAAACATCCAGAATGCGGAAGGCGTGCCGATCAAGCCCCAGCTTTGCGGGAACGGAGACAACCAGCCGCCGAGGAACATCAGCGATGTCAGCGCGGCAATCAGAATCATGAAAATGTATTCGGCGAGGAAGAACAGTGCGAATGCGAAGCCAGAGTATTCAACGTGGTGGCCGGCAACGATTTCAGATTCACCCTCTGCTACGTCAAACGGCGCGCGGTTGGTTTCGGCAACGGCGGAAATCAGATAGACGATGAAGATGGGGAAGAGCGGCAGCCAGTTCCAAGAGAATACCGAACCGCCGGCAATACCTTTAGCCTGCGCGGCAACGATGTCGGAGAAGTTCATGCTGCCCGATACCATCACGACGCACACCAGCGCGGCACTCATGGCAATCTCGTAGGAAATGCTTTGCGCCGAAGCACGCATTGCACCCAAGAACGAATATTTTGAGTTGGAAGCCCAGCCCGCGATAATCACGCCGTAAACCGACAGCGAGGTAATCATCAGGATGTACAAAAGGCCGATATTGATGTTGGTCAGCACCCATTCTTCGTTGAACGGAATCACTGCCCACGCTGCAAAAGACGGGGCGAGCGACATAATCGGGCCGATATAGAACAGGGCTTTGTTTGACAGCTTCGGACGAGTTACCTCTTTAAACAAGAGTTTGAACACGTCGGCAAACGGCTGAATCAGGCCCCACGGACCGGTTACGTTCGGGCCGACACGAAGCTGCATAAAGCCGATGACTTTACGTTCGAAATACGTCAGATAGGCAACGGTCAGAATCAGCGGAATCAGGATAATCACGATTTTGACGATGACGGATACCACCAAGCCTACGGTGATACCCAAATCGCCCAGACCGAGCGTTGCGGCAAAGAGGTTTTGGAACCATTCTTGCATGATCAAGCTCCCGCCAGTTCAATAGTGTCCATCAACGCACCCAGCGCGGCATTTTCGGTATGCAGCGGCAGATGCACCACGTTTTCAGGCAAACCGGCATCGGCTTTGACAGCAACCGATACGCTTGCGCCGTTTTGTTTGGCGACAGCGGTTTGTCCGTCTTGCAAGCCCAAGCGTGCCAATGTGTTCGGATTTACACGCGCGGCAGGCACGGCGGCATGGCTGGTTTCTTGCAACGGTGCGGAACGGCGCACGATAGAATCAGTGTGATAAATACCGACGCCGCCGACACGGACGAGGCGGTCTGAGGCCGTCTGAACGCCCTCCCCTGTCCATGTGCTGCGGTTGTCCAGTTTGGACGGCAGGCTTTCCGCATCCAGTGCATCTTTCAGAATCGCAGCGGTATCGTGGTATTCAAAACCTTTCAGGTCAAACAGGTTGCCCAATACGCGCAACACTTTCCACAACGGACGCGAATCGCCGAAGCCCTGAACGACACCGTGGAAGGATTGCAGACGGCCTTCCATATTGATGAAGCTGCCTGATGTTTCGGTAAACGGCGCAATCGGCAACAATACGTCGCACACGTCCAGCAGCGTTTCGCTGACAAACGGCGTAAACGCCATCACACTTTTCGCCTGTTTCAACGCGGCCACGGCTTTTGCACCGTCAACCGTATCGATTTCAGGCTCGACGTTGAGCAGCAAGACTGCCTGTTTCGGCGCGTTTGCCATTTCGGCAACGCTCTCGCCGGAGTTCACGCCCAATACGTCCGCACCAACGCTGTTGGCAGCTTGCGGCAAAATGCCCAGCACTGCGCCGGTCGCGTCTGCCAGCTCTTGCGCGGCGGCATAAATCGCGGCGTAATCAGGATGGTTTTGCACTTCCGCGCCCAAAATCACCGCTGCTTTTTCAGCGTTTTTCAGGCTCGCAGTAATCGCGTGTTCCGCATCGGCAGACAGGTTTTTCAGACGGCCTGCCCATTCGTCGGGATGTGCGGCTTCTTGAGACAGAAGCGGCATAAACAATTCTTCTTTACTGCTGGCCAATACGCTCAAGGCCATACGGTCTTTGGCGGCGCGGCGCAGGCGGGCGGTCAGGAGCGGCTGTTCTTTGCGCAAGTTCGCACCGACCACCAGTACGGCTTCGTTATCTGCCAGCGATTCGATACTTTGTCCCAACCATTGCGCACCATTGAGGTCGTCTGAAAGACGTTTGTCCAGTTGGCGCAGGCGAGTGGCGAAATTTTTAACGCCCAAGCCGTCGGCAAGTTTCTTAGCCAAATACAGTTCTTCGACCGTATTCATCGGGTTTGCCCAAATGCCGACTTGGTTTTGGTTGCCGTCTTTGGCGATGCATTCAATCGCGCTGCGGACATATTCCAGCGCGGTTTTCCAATCCACGTCCATCCACTCGCCGCCCTGTTTGATTTTTGGGTTTTTCAGACGACTTTCGTGATACAGGCCTTCGTAGGCGAAACGGTCGCGGTCGGACAGCCAGCATTCGTTAATCGCTTCGTTTTCCAGCGGCAGCACGCGGCGGACGGTATGGTCTTTGGTTTGCACAATCAGGTTACTGCCCAAAGCGTCATGGGCGGAAACGGATTTGCGGCGGTTCAATTCCCAAGTACGCGCGTTGAAGCGGAACGGTTTGCTGGTCAATGCGCCGACAGGACACAAATCGATGACGTTGCCTGACAATTCGGTTTCCACTGCTTTGCCGATAAAAGGCATGATCTCGGAATGTTCGCCGCGGTTGGCCATGGCGATTTCTTGCACGCCGGCGATTTCTTCAGTGAAACGAACGCAACGGGTACAGTGGATACAACGGCTCATTTCCTCGGCGGAAACCAAAGGACCCATGTCTTTGCCGACGACAGAACGTTTTTCTTCGGTATAGCGGCTGGTAGTTTTGCCGTAGCCCATCGCCAAATCCTGCAACTGGCATTCGCCGCCTTGGTCGCAGGTCGGACAATCAAGCGGATGGTTGATGAGCAGGAACTCCATCACGCCTTCTTGCGCCTCTCGGGCTTTTGCCGAATGCGTACGCACAATCATGCCGTCTGTAACCGGCGTGGCACAGGCGGGCAGAGGTTTGGGGGCTTTTTCCACGTCCACCAAACACATACGGCAGTTGGCGGCGATGGAAAGTTTTTTGTGGTAACAGAAATGCGGGATATAAGTACCGAGCTTGTGCGCGGCTTCAATCACCGTCGCGCCCTGCTCCACAGATACCTGTTTGCCGTCGATTTCGATTTGTAACATGGTTCGTTCCTAGTTACGGGTATTTAATAAATAATTCTTTTAGAGGCCGTCTGAAAACTTAGCACCACTTATTCGGTTTCATCGGTCCGCCATGTTCGATGTAATGCACAAACTCATCACGGAAATGCTTGGTAAAGCTGCGGACGGGGAAGACGGCGGCATCAGCAAGGGCGCAGATGGTGCGGCCTGCCATTTGGTTACCGATAGAATCCAGCAGATCTAAGTCTTCCATGCGGCCTTTGCCTTCTACGATGCGGTGGACGATGCGGTAGAGCCAGCCCGTACCTTCTCGGCAAGGCGTACATTGGCCGCAAGACTCGTCGTAGTAGAAGTAGCTCAGACGCTCAAGGGCTTTCACCATGCACACGTCTTCGTCCATGACGATAATCGCGCCGGAACCCAGCATCGAGCCTGCTTTGGAAATCGAGTCATAGTCCATATTGGTCTGCATCATGATATCGGCAGGCAAAACTGGCGCGGACGAACCGCCGGGAATGACGGCTTTAAGTTTTTTACCGCCGCGCATACCGCCCGCCATTTTCAGGACTTCGGCAAACGGCGTACCCAATGGCACTTCATAGTTGCCCGGACGCTCGACGTGGCCGGAAATACAGAACAATTTGGTACCGCCTGCATTCGGAATACCTTTATCGGCAAATGCCTGTCCACCGTCACGGATAATGAAGGGGACGGAGGAGAATGTTTCGGTATTGTTGATGGTGGTCGGTTTGCCATACAGGCCGAATGAAGCAGGGAATGGCGGTTTAAAGCGCGGCTGGCCTTTTTTGCCTTCCAGCGATTCGAGCAATGCGGTTTCTTCGCCGCAGATGTATGCACCGTAGCCGTGGTGGGCGAAGAGTTCAAATTCAAAATCCGAACCCAAAATATTTTTACCCAAAAAGCCTGCGGCACGCGCTTGCTCCAAAGCGGCTTCAAAGCGTTGGTAGCCTTCAAAAATTTCGCCGTGGATGTAGTTGTAGCCGGCTTTCGCACCCATCGCGTAACCGGCAATAATCATGCCTTCAATCAGGGCATGAGGATTGAACATGATGATGTCGCGGTCTTTAAATGTACCCGGCTCGCCTTCGTCGGTGTTACAAACCACATATTTTTCACCCGGGAAGGAACGGGGCATAAAGCTCCATTTCAAACCAGTTGGGAAGCCCGCACCACCACGACCTCGCAAGCCGGAGGTTTTGACTTCGTCAATCACATCGGTTTGCGAGATGTTTTCGGACAGGATTTTACGCAGGGCGGTATAGCCGCCACGTTTGACGTATTCGTCCAATGTCCAGCAATCGGGATTGGCGGTATCCACTTGGTCAAAAATCACGCCTGATTGGTAAATAGCCATTTTTGGTTTTGCCTAACTTAACTTTTAGGGTTTCTTTTTTATTTTCAGGTAACCGGAAAATTTATTTAGCGTACACGCTTATAATCATCCAATTTGATAATGCCATTTTTTTCTACAACTTTTACATCAGTAACGCCTTTGTGCCCCATGTCTCGATAACTCACACGGTACCAACCTTTATTTTTAATAATAGGCTGGATATTAGATAAAATACTCGTGCCGTCACCATCTTGCGCTTCTGTCCGTAGTTCCCAAGTGCCATAACAAAGAGCATCTTCACAATCATATTCAGCACTATAAGCACGTTCTAATTTTTTCAAAAAGCGAGATGTCCCGAAACGTTGCGCATCGACACCTAATTCTTCGTTACCAAAAACATACTGCTTATAAAATTGAGAAATAATTTCGTTGGCTTCACTATCTGTAAAATCTGCAAACGCATAATTGGTTGTAGCAACAAATAATGAAATAGCTAAAATAACTTTTCTCATAATTTAAAGCCTTCCTTATCGAAAAGTTTCAGACGACCTTTTATTTCAGTTCGGCAAGTTTCTTGTCAATCGCCTCTTCAGTCATAAAGCTGCACATACTGTGGTTGTTGACCAGCATGACAGGTGCGTCGCCGCATGCGCCCATGCATTCACCTTCGACAAGGGTAAATTTGCCGTCAGGCGTGGTTTCGCCGTAGCCGATACCGAGTTTTTGTTTGAGGTATTCGCCGGTAGCCATACCGCCGCGCAGGGCGCAGGGCAGGTTGGTACAAACGGTCAGTTTGTATTTGCCGACAGGCTCAAGGTCGTACATATTGTAGAAAGTAGCGACTTCGTAGGCTTGTGCAGGCGAGATACCGATATAGTCTGCGACAAAAGCGATGGTCTCAGGAGCGAGCCAGCCTTTTTCGGTCTGGGCAATACGCAATGCGCCCATAATGGCGGATCGGCGTTGGTCGGCAGGATATTTTGCCAACTCAATATCAATTTGTTTTAAGGATTCTGCGGATAACATTATCGGTCAACCTCCCCGAATACGATGTCCTGCGTACCGATAATGGCAACGACGTCGGCCAGCATGTGGCCTTTTGCCATTTCGTCCATGCCTTGCAGGTGGGCGAAGCCGGGTGCGCGGATTTTCAGGCGGTAGGGTTTGTTTGCGCCGTCTGAAATGATGTAAACGCCGAACTCGCCTTTCGGGTGTTCGACAGCGGTGTAGGTCTCGCCCTCGGGAACATGCATACCCTCGGTAAAGAGTTTGAAATGGTGAATCAGGTCTTCCATACCTGTTTTCATTTCGGTACGTTTGGGCGGAGCGAATTTGTGGTTTGTGGTGATGACCGGGCCGGGATTCACGCGCAGCCAGTCAACGCATTGTTTGATGATGCGTACGGATTGGCGCATTTCTTCCATGCGGCAGAGGTAGCGGTCGTAGCAGTCGCCGTTGACACCGACGGGGATGTCGAAATCCATTTGGTCGTACACTTCATACGGTTGTTTCTTACGTACGTCCCATTCCACGCCCGAACCGCGCAGCATGACGCCGGTAAAGCCTTTTTGCATGGCACGTTCGGGGGAGACGACGCCGATACCAACGGTACGCTGTTTCCAGATGCGGTTGTCGGTTAGGAGGGTTTCGAGTGTGTCGATGTTTTTCGGGAAGCGTTCGCAGAAGGCGTCGATGAAGTCTAGCATGGTACCTTCGCGGGATTCGTTGAGCTGCTTCAGTACTTTGGCGTTGCGGAATTTGCTGCTCTCGTATTTGGGCATGAAGTCGGGCAGGTCGCGGTAAACGCCGCCGGGACGGAAGTAGGCGGCGTGCATACGCGCGCCGGAAACGGCTTCGTACAAGTCCATCAGCTCTTCGCGATCGCGGAAGGCGTAGAGAATGGCGGTCATCGCGCCGATGTCGAAAGCGTGCGAACCGATGCCCATCAGGTGATTGAGGATGCGCGTTACTTCGGCGAACATGACGCGGATGTATTGGGCGCGGATAGGCACATCAATGCCGGCAAGTTTTTCTACTGCCAAACAATACGCCTGCTCGTTGACCATCATGGAAACGTAGTCCAGCCTATCCATATAAGGCAGGGCTTGCAGGTAGGTTTTGGTTTCCGCCAGTTTTTCGGTGCCTCGGTGCAAGAGGCCGATATGCGGGTCGGCACGGACGATGGTTTCGCCCTCCAACTCCAAAATCATACGCAATACGCCGTGCGCCGCAGGGTGTTGCGGGCCGAAGTTGATGGTGTAGTTTCTTAATTTATTGGCCACCGTAGTTCTCCTCACGGACGATACGCGGCGTGATTTCGCGCGGCTCGATGGTAACAGGTTGGTAAATCACGCGTTTTTGTTCTTCGTCGTAACGCATTTCCACATAGCCGGAAATCGGGAAGTCTTTGCGGAACGGGTGTCCGACGAAGCCGTAATCGGTCAGAATGCGGCGCAGGTCGGGATGGTTGTTGAACATGATGCCGTACAAATCAAAGGCTTCACGCTCGTACCAATCCGCGCTGTTATAAACGGGAACTACGGATTCGACCACAGGGAAATCGTCGTCTGAAACCCAGACGCGCACGCGGATGCGCTGATTGTTTTTAACGGAAAGAAGCTGACTGACAACGGTGAAGCGTTTGCCCTGCCATGCTTCGTTTTTGTAAGTGCTGTAATCGACGCCGCACAAATCGACCAAAAGCTCGAAATGCAGTTCTTCATGGTCGCGCAACGTGGTCATCACTGAAACATAGTGTTCGGGCAGACACTCAACGGTAATCTCGCCCAAAGCGGAAATGACTTTGCTTGCCTGATTGCCCAAAACGCGGCTGACGGTCTCGTATAAGTTTTGAATGCTTGCCATATCGTCCTCTCCTTACTCGTCACGCGCGATGGTGGAAGTGCGCTTGATTTTTTGTTGGAGCTGAATCAGGCCGTAAATCAGGGCTTCCGCAGTCGGTGGACAACCCGGCACATAAACGTCTACCGGCACGACGCGGTCGGCACCGCGCACAACGGAATAAGAATAATGATAATAGCCGCCGCCGTTGGCACACGAACCCATAGACAAGACCCAACGCGGCTCGGCGAGCTGGTCGTACACGCGGCGCAGGGCGGGCGCCATTTTATTGGTGAGCGTACCCGCCACAATCATCAGGTCGGCCTGACGTGGGGACGGACGGAAAATGATGCCGAAACGGTCAAGGTCATAACGCGCCATACCCGCATGCATCATTTCCACGGCGCAGCAGGCCAAGCCGAAAGTAACCGGCCACAATGAACCGGTACGCATATAGTTCAACACCGTATCCGCGCTGGTGGTGATGAAACCTTTTTTCAAAACGCCTTCTATTCCCATTCCAGCGCACCTTTTTTCCATTCGTAAATAAAGCCTACCGTCAGAACGACGATAAACACCAGCATAGACCAGAAGCCGTATGCGCCCAAATCTTTGAACACGACAGCCCACGGCAACATGAACGCGACCTCCAAATCAAACAGGATGAAGAGGATGGCGACGAGGTAATAGCGCACGTCGAACTTCATCCTTGCGTTTTCAAAGGCTTCAAAACCGCATTCGTAAGCCGCGTCTTTTTCGGCATAGTGGCGTTTCGGGCCTAAAATTGTGCCGAGCAGAATAAACAGCACACCGGCCGCAAGGCCGACGAGGATGAATACGAGGACGGGAAAGTAACTGGCCAACATGGTCGTACCTAACTGGTTGACAAACAAATCTTAAAAATAGATTACCATTTTATCGAATTTCAAAAGCCATTTAAAGGTAAATATCAGCAAATCAGTAAAAAAACACTAATAAATTCAATAAAGTTATGAGAACAATTCTTATTCTTATCTAATATTTTACAATTTTAATTTCATTTTAATCATGTATCATTTAATTCGGGTTTTACACCTGTCCGATTTACTTCAAAAATCTGGAAAACCGCCCTTTCCCAAACCTCAATAAAAACATCAGGCCGTCTGAAAACTGATTCTTTTCAGACGGCCTGTGTACATCACATTATTTTAAATAGAAAAATCAATCGACACCTTTGAGCATGCGGTTCAATACCGGGGCGAGTACCAGCAGGATACCGCAGGTTACTGCGCCGATGGTGGCCAGCATCCAGTAGAAATCCAATGGCGACTGAGCATTGTAGTAGTCTTTAAACAACACTCCGCCCAAGGTAAAGCCGATAGACAATGCCAAAAAATTCAACGCAACCATTTGTGTTTTAAACATGCTCGGTGCGATTTTGGTGGAAAACGACAGCGAAATCGGCGACAGCATCAACTCGCCTATCGTAATCGCCAGCAACACCAGCATAAACACGATAATCGGCATCGGGGTCTCGGATGAAATATACGGAATGAAACACAAATAAGAGACGCCGGTTACCAACATGGCCAGCGCAAACTTCAACGGCGTTTTAGGTTGGCGTTTGCCCATTTTCGTCCACACCGCCGCCATCACGCCGGAGAAGAGAACCACCCACATGGCCTGTATCGAGTCTTTCCATGAAACAGGCACGGTAAAGCCGAAGAAAGTACGGTCGACCGTTTCGTCGAAATAAACCGTTGCAACGGTGTACACTTGAAACCAAACCGCCCAGAACATACAAATGGTCAAAAACAACGGAATATAGGCCATGATGTAACGTTTATTGGCTGCCTCAACCTGGCTGCTGCCCAGCAGGCGTGCAAAATAAGCGATAACGGTGATAATGACCACGCCCAAGAGCCAGCGTGAAAAGTTTTCAAGATTGAGCGCGCCGGAAGCAATCACGCTGCCCAACACCAAAACCAGCAACACGCCGACAGCTATTGCAGTCTGTACCTTTTCAGGGCGCAACGGATTGGGAGCCGGCGTATGCGGCAGGTCTTTACGGCCACGTGAATACCACAGCAGGCCAAATGCCATACCGACGGCCGCCGCGCCAAAGCCATAATGAAAACCCATGCGGTCTTGCAAAATACCGGTCAACAAAGGGCCTAAGAAACCACCGATATTGATGGAAATATAGAAAATGGAGAAACCGGCATCGCGCAATTCGCGCAGATCGTCCCGTTCATACAAAGAACCGACCATCGAACTGGCAGACGATTTCACGCCGCCGCTGCCCAGCGCGATAAACACCAAGCCCAACAGCAATCCCATCAAGCCCGGCACAATCGCCAATAAAATATGACCGGTCATCACGACGATACCGGAGATAAACAGGGTACGTTCCGAGCCCCAAATGCGGTCGGCCAACCATGCGCCGAGAATAGTGGACAGGTAAACGCTGCCGCCATATGCGCCAACGATACCGCCGGCCAAAGCCTTATCCATACCCAAGCCGCCTTGATTCGCGGCGTAATACAGATAAATCAACAGGATGCCCTGCATACCGTAGAAGGAAAAACGTTCCCACAGCTCAATATGGAATAGGGTGGATAATTGCAAAGGATGGCCGAAGAAGGTTTTCTCGGCAGAAGACGGCTTTTGACCGGACATTATGAGTTCTCCTATATATTAGACAGACTTAGGCTTCAGACGGCCTGTTATACCTACCAATCATTTTTATGGAAGCCATATATTACCGCTAATCTTTGCATTTGCAAAACATTAAAAAGCATATTTTTACAGAAAGATTAAGATTCGTATCTAAAAAGAACTCAATAGCTACATAACAAGGATATCGCGGCCATCTCCGTCATGCCCTACATATTCAAAAACCCATTAATTTTTAGATTTTCTATATTGTATTTTTCATGTGGCCGAAAACGGATATATTTACTACGTTCAGCATTCCTTTTAGGCTGATAGGACTTTAGCTTATTCAAATAGATAGAACCTTTTACCTGCTGGAAATATAAATCATCGAAGTAGGTGTAGTTACTGCCATATTCAACAACAAACAGGCCGTCTGAAATCTTTCAGACGGCCTGTTTATCTCTTACGGTTTACACACCTTGTTTCAGGCTGGCTTCGATGAAGCCGTCCAAGTCGCCGTCCAATACGGCTTTGGTGTTGCCGACTTCGTAGCCTGTACGCAAGTCTTTGATGCGTGAGGAATCCAAAACGTATGAGCGGATTTGGCTGCCCCAACCCACATCGGATTTACCTTCTTCCAACGCCTGTTTCTCTTCGTTGCGTTTGCGCATTTCCAATTCATACAGTTTGGATTTCAACATTTCCATCGCAGCGGCTTTGTTGGCGTGTTGCGAACGGTCGTTTTGACATTGAACCACAATCCCCGTCGGCTCGTGGGTAATACGCACGGCGGAGTCGGTTTTGTTAATGTGCTGACCACCGGCACCGGATGCACGGTAAGTGTCGATACGCAAATCGGCCGGGTTGATTTCGATTTCGATGGAGTCGTCGATTTCGGGGTAAACGAACACGGATGAGAAAGACGTGTGGCGTTTGTTGTTCGAGTCAAACGGCGAATAGCGAACCAGGCGGTGAACGCCGGTTTCGGTACGCAGCAGGCCGTAGGCGTATTCGCCTTCAACGCGGATGGTAGCGCGGTTAATGCCTGCGATTTCGCCGTCGTCTTCTTCAAGGATTTCGATTTTGAAGCCTTTGCGCTCGGCGTAACGGCTGTACATGCGGAACAGCATGCCCGCCCAGTCTTCGGCTTCGGTACCGCCTGCGCCTGCGGTGATGTCGATAAAGCAGTTGTTCGGGTCGGCGGGCTGGTTGAACATCCGTTTGAACTCCAAATCCGCCATCTGTTTTTCCAGTCCCGCCACGTCTTCCTGCACGGCGGCGAAACCGTCTTCGTCGTTTTCTTCGACAGTCATTTCGATCAGCATTCGGTTGTCTTCGATGCCCGACGCGATGTTGTCGAGCGTCAATACGATGCCTTCAAGGATTTTGCGCTCTTTGCCGATTTCTTGGGCGCGTTTCGGTTCATTCCACAGCTCAGGGTCTTCGGAAAGGCCGATGACTTCTTCCAATCGGTCCTTCTTGCCCTGATAGTCCATATAGACGCGGATGTCTTCGCTGCGCTTTTCCAAATCGTTCAGGGTGTTGTTGAGCTGGTTGATTACTTCGGCTTCCATGATTCTTGTGTGCTTTCAGAATTTTAGGGGCGTATTGTAAGGGATTTGCCTGTTTTTTTCCATGACCGGGCCGTCTGAAAATGTGCGGTTCGGGTTTTCAGACGGCCTCGGTTTTGAATTTTTCCATCCAAAGCCGCCAGTCGTTGTCTATCGGCGCTTGTACGGTCATTCGGCTGCCGTCTTCTATGCTTTGAAAACTGAGGCTTCGCGCGTGTAACATCAGGCGTTGCGTGCCGATATGTTCGGCAACGGCATGGTTTTGGCGCAAATCGCCGTAGTTGGTGTCGCCGACGATGGGGTGGAAAATGTGTTTCATATGGCGGCGGAGTTGGTGTTTGCGGCCGGTGTGCGGCGTAAGTTCGGCCCACGAATAACGCGAGGTCGGATAACGCAGCGCGGATTGGAACGGCAACTCGGTTTGTGCCAGACAACGGTAGGCGGTTTGCGCTTCCTGCAATGTGGCTTCGGTCTGCGCTTCGGCGATTTTGTCAGGCATATATTTGAGGGCGTAATCAATCAGGCCGTCTGAAGGCAGATGACCGCGAACTATCGCCCAATAAGTTTTTTCGATAGTTTTGTTTTCAAACTGCTGCGTCAATAACCGTGCGGCTTCCGTATCGAGGGCAAACAACAAGACGCCGGAAGTCGGGCGGTCGAGGCGGTGGACGGGATAAACGTGCTGCCCGATTTGATCGCGCAGGGTCTGCACGGCAAAACGGGTTTCGTGTTTGTCTAACCAGCTTCGGTGTACCAGCATTCCGGCAGGTTTGTTGACGGCGATGGTGCGGCTGTCGCGGTGGATAATATCGAGCATGGCGGAGCAGTTGAATAAAAGCAGATATTGTAACGGGCTTTTGAAGATGTGGCAGAAACACTTGCCGCCGAAACCCAACTTTCAGACGGCCCGCCCCTTTCGGGTTACAATACTGCACATAAAAACACGAAGGAAAAGCCGTGAGCCTGCTCAAAAAACTGCCCAAACCCATGCTGCCCGACGAAACCCGCCGTGATATTCAGGCGCGCGAGTCGTATCATGTATTGAAGATTATTTCCGAATTTGTCGAAGCCGGCGAAGAATTGCGCGCCATTCAGCCAGCCGTCAGCATTTACGGCAGCGCGCGTACGCCTGAAGATCATCCCGACTACGAGTTCACATTACGCTTGGCACGCAAACTGTCGGATGCCGGATTTTCCGTCATCTCCGGCGGCGGGCCGGGCATTATGGAAGCGGCCAACAAAGGCGCGTTTGCAGGCGCAAGTCCGGCGGTGGGACTGAATATCGTGTTGCCGCACGAGCAAAAAGCCAATCCGTATCAGGATTTGTCGATTAAATTCCAACACTTCTTCCCGCGCAAAGTCATGTTCGTCAAACATGCCGTGGCGTATGTCGTCATGCCCGGCGGTTTCGGCACATTGGACGAATTGTTTGAAAGCCTGACTTTGGTGCAAACCGGCAAAACGCCCGACCGACCGATTATCTTAGTGGGCAAAGCATTTTGGGCGGGACTGTTGGACTGGATACGCGAGCAGTTGCTGGGCAGAAACTTGATTTTGGAAGAGGATTTGAACTTGATCCGCGTCATCGACGACGAAGACGAGATTATTGAAGAAATCTTCGCCCATTACGAAAACCGCTTGGAAGACTTGTCCGAACACCAAAATGCTTGGTCGCTGGGACTGTAAAAAACTAAGGTTTCAACTAAAAAAGCGGTTATCCCGCCTGCCCTTTGCTTCATTAATAAAGGCCGTCTGAAAATGTTTTCAGACGGCCTTGAGATTTATCTTTTCCGACCTTTCTTTTGTTCCATTTTATCCAACGCTTTTCCCATATCTTCTAAAGCATTCGGATTACCACCAAAATCATGGCCGCCGACACTACACACAGTAGCAGATAGTATACTCATCGTCGAAATCTCTTTCATTTCAAACCGTTCAGATTCCCTTGGGATCTCATGCAATAATTTCCCTTTTCCAAAATGACGACTGTATAGCTTTACCGGCTCCGGATTCATAATATCAATCCTGTTCAGACAATCCAGATAGTGCTTCTCTATCATGGAAGTACCTGCCAAATTTTTATTCGTATCATCAAAATTAGTTATCACATCATATACTAACAAATTTGGATTGTGAGGATGATTTTTGATACTTTCCATATCTGCATAAACACGACTCTGAGCACCCTCCAGCATCGGCAAAAATCTTGGCTTATCGGCAAATACTGAGATTGGTAAACAAATTGTCATCAAAAAAACAGCTAACTTTTTCATTTTACTTTCCCCCGATTAGATCAAGTCGTTCACGACGAATCAGTTTATCATTCGGATAACCCTGAATAGTACAGATAAGAGAAGTTTTACCGTCACTCTCTTCCAATATCAGCGATTTTTCTACTGTATTTTTTGCAGGCATCGAACCAGACGTTGCTTGCATATTTGGCTGCCAACGCAAAGACTTATGACTATTAATAATAATTTGCGGAGAAGTCACAAAATCCTCTCCCATCGGTTTCAATCCCCATTGAGGGAACTTTGCTACCACATCAGCAGCCCGAGCTTTTTTAAGCTCGAACCCCCAGAAATAAAAAACAGGATTTTTACCCGTCTCATTAACCGGCAGTTCCGAATATTCTGCCGAAAAACTACTAAAATGTATGCCGTTTACTATTATCGGTTTATTGAAGATAACCTGTCTTTTCCCATCTTCATCGGCACTACCTAACTGAAAACGTGCAGTCTTTCCTACTTTCTCAATCGGAGCATATTTACTCAATTGCTCCTGCTTGTTTTTCAAGATATCAAACATAGATGCATCACATTTTACAAATGCATTCAGCAACTCTTCTTCCGCACTTCCTGCCCATGCATTTGCTGCAAGTGCAAATACAGCCATACTCAAATATTTGAGAGATCGTTTCATATTGTCTTTCTAAAGTTAGCGTAGATTATCGTTGAATTACCCAACCATTTTAATTCATGACATCAAATTAAGCACGATCTAAATTATTGTTTTTCAGACGGCCTTTTGTCTTCTTTCAAAGCGTTTAATTGTTTTCCCATTCGACATGCTCACTCAAGAAGCCGCCACTTTGGTGCGCCCAAAGTTTGGCATACAGGCCTTGTTTCTCGAGCAACTCGGTGTGGTTGCCTTCTTCGATGATGCGGCCTTTGTCCAAGACGATAAGGCGGTCCATCGCGGCGATGGTGGAGAGACGGTGGGCGATGGCAATCACGGTTTTGCCTTCCATCATTTTGTCGAGGCTTTCTTGGATGGCGGCTTCGACTTCGGAGTCGAGCGCGCTGGTGGCTTCGTCAAGCAACAGAATCGGCGCGTCTTTGAGCATGACGCGGGCAATGGCGATGCGTTGGCGCTGGCCGCCGGAAAGTTTCACGCCGCGTTCGCCAACGTGCGCGTCATAGCCGCGTCGGCCTTTGGCATCGCTTAAGTTAGGAATAAAACCGGCAGCCTCGGCGCGTTCGGCGGCGGAAATCATCTCGGCTTCGGTCGCATCGGGACGGCCGTAAATAATGTTGTCACGGACGGAGCGGTGCAAGAGGGAGGTATCTTGCGTCACCAAACCGATTTGAGCGCGCAGGCTTTCTTGGGTAACGCTGTCCACGTTTTGGCCATCGATCGAAATCGTGCCGCTTTGCGGTTCGTAAAAGCGTAGGAGCAGGTTGACGATGGTGGATTTACCCGCGCCGCTACGGCCGATCAAGCCGACTTTTTCGCCGGGTTTGATGTTCAGATTAAAGCCGTTAAGAAGCGGTTTGCCTGCTTCGTAGGAGAAATCGACGTGTTCGAATTTGATTTCGCCTCGGGTGACTTTCAGCGGCAGGGCGTTCGGCTTGTCGAGGATGGTTTGCGGTTTGGACAGGGTCGCCATGCCGTCGTTGACGGTACCGATGTTTTCAAACAATCGGGCAGACTCCCACATGATGTATTGCGACAAACCGTTCACACGCAATGCCATGGCCGTGGCGGTGGCTACCGCACCTACGCCGACTTGGCCGTGATACCAAAGCCAAATGCCCAAGGCGGTCGTACCGACAGTCAGCGAGCTGTTGACGATGAAGCTGCAGGTGTGCAGAAGCGTCGCCAAACGCATTTGGGCGTGTACCGTCACCATAAATTCTTCCATCGACTGCTTGGCGTAGGCCGCTTCGCGCGCGCCGTGGGAGAAGAGTTTGACGGTGGTGATGTTGGAATAGGCGTCGGTAATGCGGCCGGTCATCAGTGAGCGCGCATCCGCCTGACGCGCGGCGGTTTTGCCGAGCTTGGGAATCAGGAAGCGCATCACTAAGGCGAAGCCGATAATCCAGCCGATAAAGGGCAACAGCAACCAGCTGTCGAACGAAATCAAAATCACGCCGGAAGTAATGAAATACACCAGCACATACACAACCATGTCGGCAACCGTCATCACCACGTCGCGCATCGCCAGCGCGGTCTGCATGACTTTGGCGGACACGCGGCCGGCAAATTCGTCCTGATAAAAACCGAGGCTCTGCCCCAGCATCAGGCGGTGGAAATTCCAGCGCAGGCGCATGGGGAACACGCCTTGCAGGGTTTGCAGGCGCACGTTGGACGCGAGGAAAGTCCAGAGGGCGAAAAACACCATCATCCCCGCCATCGCCGTTAACGCCCAGCCTTTTTCAGCAAACAGGGTCGCGGGCGTGTATTTGCCGAGCCAGTCCACGACTTTGCCCATAAATTGAAACAGCAGGGCTTCCATGATGCCGATACCGGCGGTAAACACCGCCAAAACGGCAATCCATTTGCGCAAGCCTTCGATATTGCTCCAGACAAACCGCCACAGCCCTTTTTCAGGCGTTTTCGGGGCGGCTTCGGGATAGGGGTCGATTCGGGATTCGAACCATGAGAATATTTTTTTAATCATTGTTTTTGCAAATGTGATAAGACGGTCAGGCCGTCTGAAAAGAAGTGTTCAAATACATTCAAGACTGTATTTTACGGGAAAAATCCAACTGATGACAGCGGATACCGTCAGTCCGATCAAACCAATCTATCGGCTTGACCATCTAAAAATCCCTTTGCTTTACATAAAACAAAGGCCGTCTGAAACTTTTCAGACGGCCTTTGCTGGATTTAGGTTGCCCTTAAAAATCACTCTTTACGTTGACGGCCCAAATCGGCAGCGGCAGTAAACAAGACGTCGGTGGAAGAGTTTAACGCAGTTTCTGCAGAGTCTTGAATCACGCCGATGATGAAGCCGACGGCAACCACCTGCATGGCCACATCGTTATCGATACCGAACAGGCTGCACGCCAAAGGAATCAGCAGTAACGAGCCACCTGCCACACCGGATGCACCGCACGCGCTGACAGTTGCTACCAGGCTCAGCAGCAGGGCAGTGGCGAAGTCAACCGTAATGCCTTGCGTGTGCGCCGCAGCCATCGCCAAAACGGTAATGGTGATTGCCGCACCGGCCATATTGATGGTTGCACCCAATGGAATGGAGATGGAGTAAGTGTCTTCGTGCAGGCCCAGTTTTTTCGCCAATGCCATGTTCACAGGGATATTGGCGGCGGAAGAACGGGTAAAGAAGGCATACACGCCGCTTTCGCGCAGGCAGGTAAACACCAGCGGAAAAGGGTTGCGGCGGATTTGCGTCCACACAATAATCGGGTTGACCACCAAAGCGATAAACAGCATACAGCCGAGCAATACGGCCAACAGCTGCATATAACCGGCAAGCGCTTCAAAACCGGTTTCCGCAATGGTAGAAGACACCAAGCCGAAAATACCCAGCGGCGCAAAACGGATAATCCATTTCACAACCGTCGAAACGGTATCGGCCAAATCGGCCGCCACTTGGCGGGTCGTATCCGAGCCGTGATGGCGCAAAGCCGCGCCCAATACCAAGGCCCAAGCCAAAATGCCGATATAGTTGGCATTGGCCAGCGCGTTAATCGGGTTAGCCACCAAATTCATCAGCAGCGTTTTCAGCACTTCGACAATGCCGGAGGGCGGCGCAACGGATACATCGCCGGCCGCACGCAGAATCAGCGTGGTCGGGAATGCCATACTGGCGACAACTGCCACCACAGCCGCGGCAAACGTACCGAAAATATACAAAATTAAAATCGGTTTGATGTGGGCCTGATTGCCTTTTTGGTGTTGCGCAATAGCGGCAGTCACCAAAACAAATACCAAAATCGGCGCGATAGCCTTAAGCGCACCGACAAACAGGCTGCCCAGCAGTCCTGCGCTGATACCGACTTGCGGCGAAACTGCACCCACAATAATACCTAAAACCAAGCCGATGGCGATTTGCGCCACCAGGCTGACGCGATTGAGCGCGTTCAAAATCGGATTGCCACTTGCCATATCCGTTCCTTCACAATTTAAAGATATGTTAAAAAAGTCTTACATTCTAAAATAAAAAATCATTTGTCGGCGAAGTTTTCATGCATACCTCACAAAAACAGCACTAAAGTTTAGCATTTATGACACAGTTGGCACTTTATGCCAAAAATACAGCCAAACCCGCTCAAACCCTACTTTAAAGTATGCCCATACCGTTGCTTTACTTCTCTGTATCTTGATTTCAGACGGCCTGAAATCTGCGTTATCAAGGCCGAATACAAAGGCAACTTCATCAGTCAAAACACAAAAACATAACTATTACAATCAGATAGAAACAAACCAAAATCCGCCCTTAAGTCGCATTTTGCAATGTTATTACGCTAAATTTCCGTTTATAACCAGCCTGAAAGCTTGCAGAAATAATGTTAAAATCCCCAAACTGAAGAATTGTCGCTGTCGAACACACATCATGACCAAACTGACCTACCCTGTTTTATTTGCATCATTGGCGCTCACCTACGGACACGCGCTGGCAGTAGATACTTCCGTTCCCAAAGCGGAAGACTACGAAGCTGTTCCCGAATCCGAAATGCCCAAGCAGCCCAAAGACGAACAAACAGGCAAACTCAAGCCCAAATTCCCCGTCAAAATCGACACCCAAGACAGCGAAATCAAAGAAATGCTTGAAGAATACCTGCCGCTGATTACCCAGCAGCAGGAAGAAGAGCTGGACAAAGAACAGGTCGGCTTCCTCGCCGAAGAGGCACCCGACAACGTCAAAACCATGCTCCGGACCAAAGGCTACTTCAACAGCAACGTCAATATTCAAGACCACGGCGAGAGCTATACCGTCAACGTCACCCCTGGCCCGCGCACCAAAGTCGACAACGTCAGCGTGGCCATCCTCGGCGACGTATTGAATGACGACAACTTGGCCGAGTACTACCAAAATGCGATGGAAAACTGGCAGCAGCCCGTTGGCGAAAACTTCGACCAAGATGGCTGGAGTGCGAGTAAAACCTCCGTCCTCAGCGCGGTCACACGTAAAAAATACCCTTTGGCGAAACTCACCACCACCCAAGCCACCATCAATCCCAATACCCAAAAAGCCGACTTGAACGTCATCGTGGAGAGCAACCGCCCCATTTACTTTGGCGATTTCCAAATCACCGGCACGCGCCGCTACCCTGAGAGCGTGGTTTCCGGCATGGCGCGTTTCCACCCAGGTTCGCCTTACGACTTGGATAAAATCCTCGACCTGCAACAGGCGCTCGAGCAAAACGGCCACTACTCCGGCGCGTCCGTACAGGCCGATTTTGATCAACTGCAAGGCGACCGCGTTCCCGTCAAAATCAACGTGACCGAAGTCAAACGCCACAAACTGGAAACCGGTATCCGCTATGACTCCGAATACGGAATCGGCGGCCGCATCGCCTACGACTATTACAACCTCTTTAACAAGGGCTATATCGGTTCCATCGTTTGGGACATGGACAAATACGAAACCACGCTGGCCGCCGGTATCAGCCAACCGCGCAACAACCGCGGCAACTACTGGACCAGCAACGTTTCCTACAACCGCTCGACCACGCAAAACCTTGAAAAACGCGCCCTGACCAGCGGTATTTGGTACGTCCGTGACCGCAACAATATTGATGCCCGCTTCGGCCTCGAATTTATTACCGAAGACCGCAAAGTCCCCGACACCAGCTACGATTTGGGCCGAAGCCATGCCACCATGCTGACCGCCTCATGGAAACGGCAAAGCATCGAAACCGAGCTGCACCCTCAAAACGGCTACTACCTCGACGGCAAAATCGGGGCAACTTTGGGAAAATTCCTTTCCTCCACCCAAATGGCACGCGCCATGGCACGCGCAGGCTATTTCTTCACGCCTAAAAACAAAAAACTCGGTACATTCATCGTACGCGGACAGGCAGGCTACGTTTATGCCCGCGAGGGTGAAGAAGTACCGTCCAGCCTGATGTTCCGCACCGGCGGCGCAACTTCCGTACGCGGTTACGAACTCGACAGCATCGGCTTGGCCGGCCCCAACGGCTCCGTCCTGCCGCAACGCGCCTTGGTGGTCGGCAGCCTCGAATATCAATTCCCGGTTACCAAAAGCTTCTCCGGCGCCATCTTCCACGATGTCGGCGATGCGGCAAGCAACTTTAAACACATGACCTTAAAACACGGTACCGGCTTGGGCGTGCGCTGGTTCAGCCCGGTTGCGCCGTTCTCCTTCGATATTGCCTACGGCCATCACGACAAAAAAATCCGCTGGCACATCAGCTTGGGCACAAGGTTTTAAAAAACATACTCACCATCCATTCTTTCAGACGGCCTCAGCCATTTCAGGCCGTCTGAAAAACAGACAAACAGAAAAATATCATGACCGATACTGCAAACACTTCCACGCCGTCTGAACAACAGCCTGCCCCGCCAAAGCGCAAAAAACGCCTGTTGCGCGGCTTTGTCCTGTCCGCCTTGGGCGTATTGACCGTTTCCGCCGGCGCGATCGGCTGGCTGGTCGGTACGGAATCGGGTTTGCGTTTCGGTTTGTACAAAATCCCGTCATGGTTCGGCGTCAAAATCTCCTCGGACACACTGAAAGGCACGCTGATTGAAGGTTTTGAAGGCGACAAATTGTTGATTGAAACAGAAGGTGCGGACATCAAAATCAGCAGCTTCCGCTTTGATTGGAAACCGTCCGAGCTGATCCGTCCGTCCTTACACATCACCGAAGTCGTGGCCGGCGACATCGCCATCGTAACCAAACGCACGCCGCCCAAAGAAGAAGAGCCTTCAAAAGGCCTGCCCGACAGCATAGACCTGCCCGTTACCGCCTATCTCGACCGTTTGGAAACCGGAAAAATCAGCGTGGGCAAGCGTTTTGACAAGCAGACCGTCTATCTCGACCATCTGCACGCGGCCTATCATTACGACAAAAAAGAACACCGCCTCCACATCAAAACCGCCGATACGCCATGGAGCAGCTCGACAGGCGCGGTGGTGCTCGGTTTGAACAAACCCTACGTCCTCAATACTGCCATCTACACCAAAGGCCAGCTTGAGGGCGAAACCCTACATGGTACGGTGCGCCTGTGGGGCAGCCTGCAAGACGTATCCACCGACCTACTGCTCGATAGCGACAACGTTCATTTGTCGGCCAAATCCACTATTCATCCATTCGCCAACAGCCTCAATGAAACCGTCGGCGAAATCCTGATTAAAGGTTCCAACATCAATCCGCAGGCCTTCCTACCCAGCCTGCCCAAAGCGCGCCTGAATTTCGACGCCACCACCATTCCGTCCTTTACTAACGGCGTTGCGTTGGAAGGCTCGATTGACTTGGAAAACGACCAAGCCGGTTTTGCCGATGAAAATTATATCCCTGTCAAACGCATCCTCGGCGAATTCATCGTCGACGATAAAGGCACGGTCATGATTGAAGACATCGGCGTCGACCTGCTCAAAGACGGCAGCATCGATGTATCCGGCTCTATCGATACCGCCCAAGACCAGCTCAAACTCGCACTGGGCATCAACAATACCGGCGCGGACGACTTTGTCCGTCAAAACATCGCAGGCCGTCTGAACGGCAGTATCGACGTCAAAGGCGAAACTTCCTCCCCTGTCGTCAACTGGAATCTCGACAGCGGATTTGCACGTACAGACGGCATGCTGTTTTTCCAAACCGACAAACAGCTCGGCCAGCGCACGCTCAAGCTCGACAAAGTCCGCCTGGTTCCGCAAAACGGCGGCGAACTCAACGCCAAAGGCTCGCTCGAACTCTTCAAAGACCGCAAACTGCAACTGGACATCGTCAGCAAAGCCTTCAACCCTGCGCGCATCGATCCGCAGCTTCCGCAAGGTAGTGTCAACGGCAACATCAACTTGACCGGCATCCTGGCGCAAGAAAAATTCGCCGGCAAAATGCAGTTTGCACCGAGTACGCTCAACGGCGTTCCGCTCAGCGGCAAAGCCGACGTCGCTTATGAAAACAAACACCTCTCACGCGCCCTGACCGATCTGACCCTCGGCAACAACATCGTCAAAACCAACGGCAGCTTCGGTAAAAAAGACGACCGCCTCAACCTCAATATTACCGCCCCCGATTTGTCGCGTTTCGGCTTCGGCTTGGGTGGGCTGCTCAACGCGCGCGGCTACATCTCCGGCAGCTTTTCAGACGGCCTCAAAACCCTTGAAGCCGATTTGAACGGCGAAGCGCGCAACTTCAAAGTCGCCGATACCGTCAACATCCGCACCCTCGACTTCAAGCTTAAAGGTTCGCCAGATACCAACCGCCCGTTGAGTGCCGATATTAAAGGCGAACACATCGCCGTCTCCGGCGGCGCGACCCTGATCGACAACGTCAACCTGCTCATCAGCGGCACAGGCTCACACCACCACATCCGCGGCAACAGCAGCATGGCGGTGGACAACAAACGCTACAAGCTCGACCTCGATGCCACCGGCGACCTCAACAAAGACCAAACCCAATGGAAAGGCACGGTTGACACGCTCGACATCAACGGCGCGTTCAACCTCAAACTGCAAAACCGCCTCAACCTCGAAGCCGGCAGCGAACGCGTTGCCCTCAGCAGCGCGCGCTGGGCGGCCATGGGCGGCAGCCTCAACCTGCAAAATTTCGTTTGGGACAAGAAAGCCGGCATTACCAGTAAAGGTAGCGCACAAAATCTGCACATTACCGAATTGCACAATTTCTACACCCCGCCTATCGAACACAACCTCGTCTTGGGCGGCGACTGGGATTTGGCGTACAGTCAAAACGCACGCGGCTTCCTCAACATCAACCGTCAAAGCGGCGACATCATCCTGCCGGGCAAAGACCCGAAAAACAAACAGCCTTTGGGACTTTCCGCGCTCGCCTTGCGCACCCGTTTCCAAAACGGCCGCATCGACAGCACGCTGGAAGGCAACACCCGCTTCGGCAAAGTTGACGGCACACTCGGCATCGCCCAGCAGTTCGGCAACAACATCAACAACGCCCCTGTCAGCGGCAAAGTCAATATCAGCGTTCCCGATTTGGGCTCGCTCAAATCCTTTATGCCGGCGACAGCCCAAGGCATTGCAGGCCGTCTGAACGCGACCGCCACCATCGGCGGCCGACTCGGTTCGCCTACCATCAACAGCAACCTCGACCTCCAAACCAATTACGGCCGTGCCGACGGTACCGTCAACATCGGTCAAGGCACCAGCTTCGATACCGCTCCTCTGAGCGGCAAACTCAATCTGAACGTTGCCAACCTCGAAGTCTTCCGCAACTTCCTGCCCGTCGGCCAAACCCTCAAAGGCCGTCTGAACGCCGCCGTCAACTTGGCAGGCCGTCTGAACGATCCGCAACTGAGCGGCCTGATTAACGGTGACAACCTCTATTACCGCCATCAAACCCAAGGCCTGATTCTCGACAACGGCGTATTGCGTTCACGCCTGCAGGGTCAAAAATGGGTGATCGACAGTCTCAAATTCCACCGTGGCGGCACGATTGAGCTCAAAGGCGCAGTCAACCTTGCCAACGCCAACCCCGATGTCGACGTGGATATCGTCTTCGACAAATACCGCACCCTCTCGCGTCCAAACCGCCGACTGCAGCTCTCCGGCGCGGCCAAAGTCCTCTACAATCCGGAAAAAGGCATATCGCTCAACGGCACGCTCAACACCGACTACGGCAGGTTTGGTTCGCAAAAATCCTCCATGCCGACCCTCGATGACGACGTGGTCGTACTGGGCGAAACCCCAAAAGAAGCAACGGCCACCACGCCTATTAATATGAACCTTGTCTTGAACATCAACGACAATGTCCGTTTTGTCGGCTACGGCGCAGACGTTACCATCGGTGGCAAACTGACCCTCACTTCCCGCCCGGGCGAAACCGTCCAAGGCGTCGGTACCGTTCGCGTTGTCAAAGGCCGCTACAAAGCCTACGGCCAAGACCTCGAAATCACCAAAGGCGCGGTTTCCTTCGTCGGCCCACTGACCGATCCGAACCTCAACATCCGTGCCGAACGCCGTCTCTCCCCGGTCGGTGCAGGTGTCGAAGTTCTCGGCAGCCTTAACAATCCGCGCGTGACCTTGGTTGCCAAAGAAGCCATGAGTGAAAAAGACAAACTCTCCTGGCTCATCCTCAACCGTGCCAGCAGCGGCAGCGATGGCGACAATGCCACGCTCTCTGCGGCCGCCAGCGCGTTGCTTGCCGGCCAAGTCAACGACCGCATCGGCCTTGTCGATGATTTGGGCTTCACCAGCAAACGCAGCCGCAACGCCCAAACCGGCGAGCTCAACCCTGCTGAACAAGTCCTGACCGTCGGCAAACAGCTCACCAACAACCTCTACGCAGGTTACGAATACGGCATCTCCAGCGCCGAACAATCCGTCAAACTCGTGTACCAACTGACCCGCGCCATCCAAGCCGTTGCCCGTATCGGCACGCGCTCCTCCGGCGGCGAGTTGAAATACACCATCCGCTTTGACAACCTGTTCGGCAAAGACAAACCAGAGCCGGAAGAGCAACAATAAAAGCCGTTAAAAAGGCCGTCTGAAATTTATCTTTCAGACGGCCTTTATCTTGTTCTACCGTATCAAAATCCGCAGCCATGCCTCAAAAGGCAAAGGCCAAGCAAGTTTGAAAACAAATGCAGCTAAAAAAGTAGCCAGCAAGCCATGGCTTATTCAAGATGAACGATAAATAAAGCAGATACAAAAAGGCCGTCTGAAACTGACAGGGGTAGGTTGAACTGCACCCCAAAAGTTGGACATCCCCTCCAACTCACAAGGTGCAGTTTTTTTATGAGCAAATATACATTACACTTCAAATACCAAGCCGTACTCCACTACCTGCACATACGCAGCCAGCAGCG
>NZ_JBQCWU010000014.1:0-56681 GCF_051957095.1 Neisseria sp. P0020.S003
GTGGGATCTAATCCCGTTGCCCGACAGCATCAATGAGCACGGCCAGCTCGACCGCCTATACCGCAATACCGTCAGCTAGCCCTACGACTGGTTCGGTGCCGTCGGCGTGGTATTCAAAACCCGCCAACGCGGCGACAAGTGGTTTTGCTCCGAGTGGTGCGCCGCCGCATTGGGGCTGCCCGACGGCTGGCGCTGGTCGCCCAATGACCTTGCCGCCATCGTGCCCGCCTTATTCCAACGGGAGGCGCAATAAAAACCCCGCCACAGGGGCGGGTATACGCAATAAGTGGGACGGCGACGTAGTGGTGCTGGAACACCGCTACGCCAGCCAAGCAGATCACCCCTGCATTGACTTCTAAGGCCGCCTTAGTCTCTAGAGACCGAGGCATTCTATCTGATACAGGAGTGGATGCAAATGCAAATCTATCGTGAATTACGCTGTAAGTTTTGTGGGAAATTGCTGGCAAAAGGCAGCGGTTGTGTACAAATAAAGTGCGCTCGTTGTAAAAATATCAACTCTTTCAGCTAATTAATAAATCAAAAGAATGCCTTTGAGCGTCATATTAAATCTGATTTAGAGCATCCCGAATGCCGAAAATTAGGAGTATATATATGATGCAAAAAACACAACAAACTCTACCGATTATCCCTTGGATGGGCGGCAAACGACGACTAGCAAAACACCTGTTGCCCATGTTTCCCGATCATTCCTGCTATGTCGAGCTGTTTTCCGGTGGTGCGGCGTTGTTCTTTATGCGCCAAACGCCTGCTAAAGTAGAGGTACTTAACGACATCAACGGACAGCTCATCAATCTCTACCGTGTGGTACAGCACCACTTTGACGAGTTCGTCCGCCAGTTCGAATGGACGTTGACCAGTCGCGAGGTATTTGCCCGCCTGCAAAGCACACCACCTGATTGCATGACCGATATTCAGCGTGCCGCTCGGTTCTTCTACCTTCAACATAATGCCTTCGGCGGCAAGACCGTCCATCAACATTTTGGCACGGCAACCACATCAAAAGCTTGGGATGCGTCGCAGATTAGGGCAAAATTGACAGCAGCCAAAGCCCGGCTGAGAGGTGTTTTCGTCGAAAACGAGACGTGGGATCGATGCTTCAAGCGGTATGACCGAGAGCATACCTTCTTCTACGCCGACCCGCCGTACTGGCAAGTCGCAGGGTACGACCACGCATTCGATTGGTCGCAGTATGAGCTGCTGGCTAAAGCGATGGCGGGGAGCCGAGGAAAATTCATGCTATCTATAAACGACCATCCTGATATAAGGGAGTTGTTCAAAGACTTTCGCATCACCCCGCTTGAGCTTGCCTATACGGTCGGCAGAGACAAAACCGGTAAAACAAGCGGCGAGTTGGTTATATGTAATTGGTAAAATAAAAAGCGACGGTGACGTCGCTTTTATAAAAAAGTGAAAAAAGATTGCAGATAGTGCAACAAAAAACAAAACGGATTTTCTCAAGAATCAGCGCAGTTTTTCGCAGGCCGCTTCAATTTGTCTTGTATATCAACAATATTTTGTTTTAAACCATCTTTTGCTACAATCATTCTTATTATTATATTAATCATTAAATGTTTTCAGACGGCCTGAGGAGAAGCAATGAAAGTAGCGATTGTCGATTATGGAATGGGAAACCTGCATTCAGTATTGAAATCTGTTCAGGCGGCGCAGGTTTTGTCTAATCAAAATGCCGAAGTTTATCTGACTTCTCGGCCTGAAGAGGTGATGGCGGCAGATAAGGTTATCTTTCCGGGGCAGGGTGCCATGCCGGATTGTATGTCGGCGCTGAAGGCAAGCGGTTTGGGTGAGGCTGTTTCAGACGGCCTGAAAAACAAGCCGTTTTTTGGAATTTGCGTAGGTGCGCAATTATTGTTTGAACACAGCGAAGAAGGCGATACAGATGGTTTGGGTTGGTTTGAAGGTCAAGTAAAACGGTTTTTGCCCAATCAAACCGATGCACAGGGAGGCCGTCTGAAAGTGCCGCATATGGGTTGGAATACAGTGCGCCAAACCTGTCCGCATCCTTTATTTCAAGACATTGGGCAGAACGAGTATTTCTATTTTGTTCACAGCTATTATTTTGCGCCGAAAAATGAAGAGGTTGTTTTAGGCGTCAGCGAATATCCGAATGAATTTGCCTGCATTGTCGGTAAGGACAATGTGTTTGCTACACAGTTCCACACGGAGAAAAGCCATCAGGCAGGATTGCTGCTGCTGCGTAATTTTTTAAATTGGCAGATTTGAGATTTTTAACATAAATCTGCTAAAAATCGCTAATTTGTGTAAAATATACTGAAATTGGATAGAGGAGAAAAAAATGCTGTTGATACCTGCCATTGATTTGAAAGAAGGACGCTGTGTTCGCTTAAAACAAGGCTTGATGGAGCAGGCGACGGTGTTTTCCGATTCGCCGGCAGAGATGGCTTTGCATTGGCGCAATCAAGGCGCACGCCGTTTGCATTTGGTTGATTTGAACGGCGCATTTGCAGGTGTTCCTCAAAATTTTCCGGCGATTAAAGAAATTTTGGCAGCCGTGGCTAAAGATATTCCGGTACAGCTTGGCGGCGGTATCCGTGATTTGGGCACCATTGAAAAGTATTTGGATTTGGGTCTGACCGATGTGATTATCGGTACGGCCGCGGTAAAAAATCCTGAATTTGTGCGCGAAGCATGTAAGGCATTTCCGGGTCAGATTATCGTCGGCTTGGATGCCAAAGATGGGATGGTGGCGATAGACGGTTGGGCAACGGTAACGGAACACCATGTCGTCGATTTGGCCAAGCGTTTTGAAGACGATGGCGTCAACAGCATTATTTATACCGATATCGGCCGCGACGGCATGATGAGCGGTGTGAATATCGAGGCTACCGTCAAATTGGCTCAATCAGTGAATATCCCGATTATCGCTTCCGGCGGCTTGACGAATTTGGACGATATCCACGCATTGTGTGCCGTTGAAAAAGAGGGTGTGAGCGGTGCGATTACCGGCCGCGCAATTTATGAGGGAAGTATTGATTTCGCACAGGCTCAAAAACTGGCCGATTCTTTGGCTTGACCTAAGTGCGTTTAATTATGCAGATTAGGGCTTTGCAAGGTGTAACAGCGCAGGAGTTGGCGTATAGCTGAAAATACCTTCAAAAGCGGCATTTTGCAAAGTCCTTAGACTTAAAATCTGTCTGAAATAATTATAAAAAACAACTCACTCAATATCTTATTTTATTAAGGGATTGGTATGCTTGAAGCGTTTGTTTTGGGTTTTTGGATTATCTGGTCATCCGATCGCGAAGTGTATCCGCTAAGCGAAAGTTTGTGGTTTACACTGATTGCAGTGATACTGCGACAGCTGACGGCGTTTGATTTGCCGATTATTGATACCTATTGGATGATTTTCAATGGGATAGTGTGGGCATTTGCCGGTTTGATTTTTTCCATTGTCGGCCGCATCGACAGCAATTTCATCATCTCCTGCATTTTGGCAATGATAGCGGGGATTGGTTATTTTCAGCTGTTGCAACATTTGCCGGATTGGTTGAGCAAATTTTTGGCCTGACGGTTTCAGACGGCCTGATAACGGATAAGAGGTATTGAGTATGGCATTGTCAAAACGAATAATTCCTTGTCTGGATGTAAAAGACGGTCGCGTGGTAAAAGGTGTCAACTTTTTGGGTTTGCGCGATGCAGGTAATCCGGTTGACGTTGCCAAACGCTACAACGATGAAGGCGCGGATGAGTTGACCTTTTTGGACATCACTGCTTCCAGCGACAATCGCGACACTATTTTGCACGTTATTGAGGCAGTCGCTTCACAAGTTTTTATTCCATTGACGGTAGGCGGCGGTGTGCGCACAGTTGCCGATATCCGTCGTCTGCTTAATGCCGGTGCTGATAAGGCCAGCATCAATACGGCCGCTGTAACCAATCCTGATTTGGTAAACGAAGCGGCCGGTTTTTTTGGTTCGCAAGCGATTGTTGTTGCCGTGGATGCCAAAGCGGTCAACCCTGAAAACACCCGTTGGGAAATCTTTACCCACGGCGGACGTAATCCGACCGGTTTGGATGCGGTGGAATGGGCTGTCGAAATGCAACGACGCGGTGCGGGCGAGATTTTGCTGACCAGTATGGACCGGGACGGTACCAAGCAAGGTTTCAACCTGCCTTTGACACGCGCGGTTAGCGAAGCGGTCGATATTCCGGTTATTGCTTCCGGCGGTGTCGGTTCGGTTCAACACTTGGTGGACGGTATTAAAGAAGGAAAGGCCGATGCGGTATTGGCCGCCAGTATTTTCCACTTCGGCGAAGCGAGTATCCGCGAAGCGAAACTGGCCATGCGTGAAGCAGGAATCGAAGTGCGTTTGTGATTGCTATCCAAAGGCCGTCTGAAAAATATGGGAGAAAGACGCACATGTCGAATATAAACGAAACGCTGCTGAATGCCGTAAAATTTGATGAAAAAGGTTTGGTTTGCGCCATTGCCCAAGATTGGCAGACACGCCGTGTGCTGATGGTTGCCTGGATGAACGCCGAAGCCCTGCAAAAAACTATAGAAACCGGTTTTGCCCACTATTACAGCCGTTCCCGCCAGAAACAATGGATGAAGGGCGAGGCGTCCGGACATAGGCAAAAAGTACATGAATTGCGCCTGGATTGCGATGGCGACGCGGTGGTCATGCTGATTGAACAAAATGGCGGCATTGCCTGTCATACTGGGCGAGAAAGCTGTTTTTACAAAGTTTGGCAAGAGGGCGCATGGCAGACAGTCGATGCCGTGTTGAAAGATGAAGAAGCAATCTACGGACATAAACATCCTTAAGGCCGTCTGAAAGAAAATAAGAGAAACCGACCATGACCGATACTATCCTTACCGAAATTCAAAACGTCATCGATTCGCGCAAAGGCGGCGATCCTGATGCTTCTTACGTTGCCCAACTGCTGCATAAAGGCGAAGACAAGATTCTGAAAAAAGTCATCGAGGAAGCAGGTGAAACCTTGATGGCCTCTAAAGATGGCGGTGGCGAACATTTGGTTTACGAAGTGGCGGATTTGTGGTTTCACACCATGGTTTTATTGGCGCATCACGGCTTGCGCACCGAAGATGTGGTCAACGAGCTTGCGCGCCGTCAAGGTTTGTCGGGATTAGTGGAAAAAGCTTCTCGCAAAGAATCTTGAATTTATATTACAATCCCGTATTTGACCTGTTTCAGAATCCGTCTCTTGGGGCAAAAACGATTTCCCTTTTTGGGTCGAAACCCGTCACGCCTGTTTTCAGACGGCCATTGGAGCCATTATGGATAATTGTATTTTCTGCAAAATCGCAACCAAAGATATTCCGGCACAAACCGTTTACGAAGACGACGAGATGCTTTGTTTCAAAGACATCCGTCCTGCTACGCCGGTGCATCTGCTGCTGATTCCGAAAGTGCACTTCGATTCACTGGCACACGCCACTGCCGAACATCAAACCCTGTTGGGCAAAATGATGTTGAAAGTTCCTCAAATCGCCCATGAGGCTGGTTTGACCGACGGTTTCAAAACCCTGATCAACACAGGCAAAGGTGGCGGACAAGAAGTCTTCCACCTGCATATCCATATCATGGGTACGCCTGCATAACTATTATCTATTTTTAACAAATTCAAGGATTTATCATGGGTAGCTTCTCTCTCTGGCACTGGATTATCGTACTGATTATCGTCGTTTTGGTATTCGGTACCAAAAAATTGCGCAACGTCGGCAAAGACCTCGGCGGTGCGGTACATGACTTCAAACAAGGCCTGAACGAAGGTACAGACGGCAAAGATGCCAAAAAAGATGAAGTCATCGAACACAAAAAAGACGAAGACAAAGCATAATCCATGTTTGATTTTGGTTTGGGCGAATTGCTGCTGGTCGGCGTTGTCGCCCTGATAGTGCTTGGCCCCGAACGTCTGCCGCAAGCTGCGCGCACGGCTGGGCGTTTGGTCGGCAAATTGCAAGGATTCGTCAATAACGTCAAGCAGGAACTTAATACTCAGGCTGAGTTGGACGAATTGCGCAAGGTGAAGCAGGAATTTGAAACCGCCGCATCTGAGTTTCGCGATGGTATCAAAGACTTGGGCAACGATGCGCAAAAAAACCTGAGCGATATTTCAGACGGCCTCAAGCCGTGGGAACGCCTGCCCGAACAGAAAACGCCTGCCGATTTTGGTGTGGACGAGTTGGGCAATCCTTTGCCTGATCTGGCTTCAAACAGCACTGAGCATGAAAGTGCAATCCAAACTTCTGAGCAGGGTGGGGCAGTGCAAACTCAAGAGCTTGTCGAGGCTGAAAATGCCGAGTCCGAGCAAGACCGCGCTTGGCGTGAGTATTTGACGGCTTCAGTTTCACCTGCACCTGCTCCGGCGGTAGAAGTCAGCTATATCGAATCCCCTGTTGCCGATGTTCCTCCGCTGCATACGACTTCTTTGCGTAAGCAGGCGATGAGCCGCAAACGCGATATGCGCCCGAAATTCCACGCCAAGCCCAAACTGCGTGTCCGTAAGTAAAAAGTGAGTCAACCGGTGTCCGAACCTCAACACGAACAACCCGTCCAACCGCTTATCGAGCATCTTCTCGAGCTGCGCCGCCGCATGATGTGGATCGTCATCGGTATCGTCGTCTGCTTTTTGGGCATGATGCCGTTTGCCCAGCAGCTCTATACCTTTGTTGCCGAACCATTGATGGCCAATCTGCCTAAAGATACCAGCATGATTGCGACCGATGTGATCGCGCCGTTTTTTGTGCCGGTCAAGGTTACTTTGATGGCGGCGTTTCTGCTATCGTTGCCGCACACGCTGTATCAAGTTTGGGCGTTTGTCGCTCCTGCCTTATACCAAAACGAAAAACGTTTGATTACGCCGCTGGTGTTGTCCAGCGTGACGCTCTTCTTCGTTGGGATGGCGTTTGCCTATTTTTTGGTATTTCCCGTGATTTTCAAATTCTTGGCCGGTGTAACCCCTGTCGGCGTCAATATGGCGACCGATATCGACAAATACCTGTCCTTTATTTTGGGCATGTTTGTCGCATTCGGTACGACGTTTGAAGTGCCCGTCGTTGTGGTGTTGCTTGCAAAAATGGGCATTGTTTCGACTGCACAGCTTAAGAATGCGCGTCCGTATGTGATTGTCGGTGCGTTTGTCGTGGCCGCAATCATCACGCCACCTGATGTAATTTCTCAAACCCTGCTTGCTGTTCCGCTGATTCTGCTCTACGAAGCAGGCATTTGGTTCAGCCGCTTTGCCAAAGTGAAAACGCAGCAGGAAGATGAAGATACACCGTAACCACCGGCAGAAGTTTAAGAATTAAGGCCGTCTGAAGAATTTTTCAGACGGCCTTTGTATCATGGCACTTCAGTTTTTAAGAAAAAGTATGATGGATGTTTGGGGAATCGTACAAAAACGCTACAGCCCCAAATTCTTTTGATGTGACTAAAAATTTCGACCTTACCCATGGCTGGGCAATTTGCGTGACTGGATGACGGAGCAGGCAAAAAATGGGGAAAAATATTCCATTGTTACTTGTTCCGCACTCAAACGCCAATACCGCGATATTCTACGTGGTGCAGAAGGGAAGGTGGCTTTTATCCATCTGGCCCCGCCTCAAGCAATCAATCTTGAGCGTATGCTGTCGCGTCAGGGGCATTATATGAAAGCCGGAATGCTGGATTCTCAGCTGGAAATTTTGGAAGAGCTGGGTGCTGATGAGTACGGTGTCAAAATCGACAATCCGGGTTCGCCTGAAGCCGTTGAGGCAGATATTGTGAACTGGGTGAAAGCGCAAGGCTTGATTGAGTAATGATCAGAAATGGAAAGGCCGTCTGAAATATTTCAGACGGCCTTTTTTGATGGAATTTAGAATGTTTTTTGCGAATCAAGCAATAAGGTAACCGGCCCGTCATTGCAAAGGGAGACCTGCATATGGGTTTGGAATCTGCCGGTTTCGACAGTCAATCCATGTTCGCGTAGAAGTTGTGTGGTGTATTGATAAAGTTTATCCGCTTGTTCTGCGGGCGCAGCATTGGAGAAAGAAGGGCGGCGGCCGCTGCGCGCATCGGCGTAAAGGGTAAACTGGGAAACCAGTAATATCGAGCCGCCGACATCTTTGAGCGATAAATTTAATTTGCCGTTTTCGTCTTCAAAGATACGTAGGTTGGCGGTTTTATCTGCAATGTATTTGGCGTCCGCTTCTGTATCGGTGTGGGTAACGCCGAGCAATATCATAAATCCGTTGTTGATTTCGCCGCAGGTTTCACAGGAGTTTTCGGACAAAACGTCAACTTTGGCTTGGGTAACTTTTTGGATAACAGCGCGCATAATCTTGTGTGAATAAAAGGAGTTGTAAAAAAAGGGCGTAAGATACGCCCTCTGAGTTCAAATATAGTTTCAGACGGCCTGAAACCATTGAATTAATTTACGGATTAATGCCGTTTTCTTTCAAGATACGTTCGATCTGATTCTCGACTTTTTGTCGTTTGACAGCTTGGGCAATCTGATTGCGTACCAGTTCGAAAGGTTCGGCATTAGGATTACGCTCTACGGCGCTGAGTTTAAACAGATAAAAACGGTTTCCCATCTGAATCGGCTCATGCGTTACATCACCTCGGTTCATGTCGGCAAAAGCGGTAGCCAGTTGAGGCGAAAGCTGCTGCGGAGAGATGAAGCCGTCGAACTCTTGTTCGGGGTTGGGATAGCGTTTCATCAGCTCTTCAAATGACAAGCCTTTGAGCAGCAGTTCTTGCGCTGCGCGGACTTCTTCGGCTGAAGCAAAGCTGACTTGTTGCAGCTTGATGATGCGTGTTTGCTGGTCGTAGAAACGGCGCAACTCGGCATCGTCAACCACAGTTTGGCGTTCTAAATAAGCAGCGTATTGGTTGGCATAAAACTCAGCTTCAACGTTTTTAAACTGATTCTGTACTTCTGCATCTTTATCCAAACCAGCCTTGATGGCTTCATTTTTCAAAATTTCCAAAGTCTGCAAACGTGTAACCACATCTTTGCGGATTGCCTGACCATCGGGTTTGGCAGTCTGGTTGGGATGTTGATCGGCTTGTCTTAATACTTCGGCGACCATGCTGTCGATACGTGCAGGATCGATTTCAGGTGCTTTGGCGGTTGCCAAGCCGACGGTCGATAGGGTGAGGATAGCCAAAACGGCAGTTTTGGGCTTGATGTTCATGTGAGTTCCTTATTGCCCGCCGTTATCACGGCGGGCACGTTATATTATTTGTTGACTTTGATGCTGGCTTTTTTCAGCAATGATTGAATGGCCGAATCAACACGGGCTGCCTGTAAGTCGCTGCCAATCTCGTTTTTAGCGGCTTCGTAAGAAGGTACGGTAACGTTGCGACGGTCATTGACATAGAAAACGGCGTACAAATTACCGTTTTGCAGTGGCGTTTTAGTGTGTGCACCTTTTTTCAGGTCTTTGACAGCAGCGTAAAACGGAGGCGCTGATTCTTGTAAATCTTTAAGCGGAACATAAGCTTTAGGGATGCCGCCGGCTTTTTTGGCCGCTTCGTCAATTGAGTATTGGTTCAATACCGAAACAAAGCTTTTTTTCGCATCCAAATCGGCAATGGCTTTTTGGGCATTGCTGCTGCTGTCGGTCACGATTTCGCCCAGTTGGACTTCCTGAGTACCTTTATAGAAGTTGCTGAAGTCGTTGTAAGCGGCTTTGACATCTTTTTCTTGAACAGGATATTGACGGACGATATGCGCCGCGAAAGCTTGGCCTAACAAATCATTTTCGAAAGCTGCCCATTCGGTTTTGAAGGTGGCTTTTTTATCTGCACCTTGCTTGGCGGCATCGGCACGCGCTTGCTCCAATGCTGTTTTGAATTCAGCGCTTTGATCCAGTTTTAATTTTTTGGCTTCTTGGGTAACAACAGTGCTGATAATTTGGCGTTCAGTCAGCATTTGACGCAATTCAGGAGTGTCTTGAACGTTCGGGTTACTGGCACGTACGGAAGCAACTTGGTCATCGATAACGCTGCTGTCGATGGCTTGACCGTTGACGGTAACCAAAGTTTGGGCAAACAGGGTGCCGGAAGTCAGGGCAAACATCAAGGCTGAAGCAAAGTAGGTTTTTTTCATCGTATTTCTCATTTAAATTAATGATTGGAAATCAAAGTTTGGGCAGTAATCTTAATGGAAGTATTCGTCCGGCGTGGCCGCTTTGATACTGAGTGCATGAATCAGGCCGTCTGAAAACAAGTCCTGTAAAAGCTGCTTAATCATACGTTGCCGCTGGAGGCGGCCAATGTTTTCAAATGCGTTGCTGACCACCACTATGGCGTAATGCCCGCCGCCTTTATTACCGGCATGGCCGGCATGCAGATGGCTTTCATCTTCAAAATCGAAGAACTCAGGCTCAAGCGTTCGCAGGCGTTCCTCGATAATTTGACGAATATTGCTCATTTGAACACGGCTTTAAAAGGTTTAATCAATACTTCTGCGTATACGCCGGCATCAACGTAAGGGTCTTGTTCTGCCCATTCTTGTGCAGCGTCCAAAGATTCAAATTGAGCCACAATCAGGCTGCCGGAAACACGTTCCGGATTATCTGGTAGAGGATTGGGGCCGGCAGTCAGCAGACGGCCTTGCGCTTTCAATTCTTCCAAGCGTGCCAAATGAGCAGGGCGTGCTGCCATGCGTGCTTCGTGGACATCTTCGGCATCAGTGGCCAAAAGCATGAAATATTCCATTATTGATCCTCCTTAGACTGGAAACGCATCAGATACATACCCTGTGCGATGGAAAAAATGATTGTGAAGCCCAATGTGCCGAACAGTTTGTAATTGACCCATTGGTCTGGAAAATACGTAAAGACAAAGAGGTTGGCCGCACCCATAAAAATTAGGAAGCCAATCCATGCATAAGTCAGGCGTGTCCATACAAAATCAGGGAGCTGCATTTCTTTGCCCATGACGGCTTTAAGCCCGTTTTTACCGGCCAGGTGGCTGAACAGCATGACGATCGCGCCGATCCAAAACAGAACGGTTGGTTTCCACATGATAAAGCGGTTGTCTTTCAGCAGAATCGTTGCACCGCCAAAAAAGACAATCAAAATCAGGCTGACCCATTGCATGGTGTCCAGCTTGCGGTGTTTCCAAAAGGTCAGCGCAGCTTGGGCAATACCGACGATAACCGCAACAGTTGTTGCGGCAATCATGTCTTTGGTGATGATGTATGTGATGAAAAATAAGAATACGGCGAATAAGTCGCTCAAAATCTTCATATATTAATGATGAAACTAATTGAGTAAATGCTAATCATACAGGGAGATGTGTTTTTTTGCACGTTTTACCATGACTTTAATATCGCACATATTTATATGAAATATTTGTTTTGGGTTGGCGAAATTTGTAAAAAAGAAACACAAGCATGCAAAAGTAATAGATTTGCTAAGGAATTTTAGGCTGAATAGCCTCTATTGCTTGGCAGGAATGGGTTAAAAATATATCATGGCGTAATATCTAGTAAATATATGGTTAAATGCGTGCACATTGGTTAGTACCATAATTTCCGAACAGGGGATCAGTTTTGAAAAAACATCACAATATTAAATTAATTACAGCTTCTATCGCTTTAATGACATCGCTCAGTGCCTCTGCAGGTTTGGGCGGCTTGAATGTTCAATCTCATTTGGGTGAGCCTTTTACAGGCAGTATCACTGTAACTGGCGAGGAAGCCCAGGCTCTGCTTAATGGCGGTAAGGCCACTATTTCAAATGGCAATTTGCGCGCAGCGGTACGCAAATCAGGCGATAAGGCAGTCGTTACCATCCGCTCTTCTAAAGCCATCAAAGATCCTGTTTTGGTTTTCCAAGTAGGTGTTGGCGCGCAATCGCGTGAGTACACCGCTATTATCGATCCGGCCGGATATGATTCTAAAGATGCTGCATCTGTTCGTATCCGTCTGGCCACTGAATCTCAATCTTCCGAGCCGACACGCAATGCCCGACAGCCTGCAACTAAAAACAATAAAGCAGCAGGTAATCAGACAGCTCAAGCGCGTAAGGATGTACAGCGTAAGGCTGAGAAAAAACAAGTTCAGACGGCCTCTGCTAAAAACGACACGGCTGCACGTTCAGGCAGACAGCATTTGGTGCGTACGGGTGAAACCCTGATTGCCATCGCGTCCAGCATCCGTCCGCAAGGTATGACCCTGGATCAAACCATTCAGGCTTTGGTAAATGCCAACCCGGATGTGTTTATCGATAACAATGCCAACCGTATGTTGGCAGGTAAAGTGCTGAATATTCCAAACCGTAGCGAATTACAACGCTTGGCTGCTTCTGCTCCTGTTAAAACCAATACAGCGGCAGAGAAAGGCAATGAAACCGTCAATGCAATAGAAGCTAAAACAGAAAAACCTGTTGTTCAGCCTGAGGCTCAAACTGAAGCCCAGGTTAAAGATGCTGGCGTAAATACACAACAACAGGAAGAAGTGAAACAAGCTTCGGCTGAACAAACAGAACAAGCAGCATCTGCAGCTGTCAATGAAAATGCTGCATCGACTGTTCCTGCATCTGATGGTCAAGAAGCTATGGCTTCTGATGCTCAAGAGAATGTAGTGGCTTCTGAGCCTGTTGCAACCACTGATTCTGTCGCTGAGCAAACAGAAAGCGAATCAGACGGCAATTTATGGAAATGGTTATTGGCAGGCGGTGCAGCCCTTATTGCTGCTTGGTTGTTGTTGAAAGCTGCCGGTAAACGTAAAGACGAGTCGGAAGCAGCACCTGTAAGCCGTAAGGATGAAGAGAAGGTTGTACAGAAAAATGCTGCTGCGGTTGCTGCAACTAAAGTAACGCCGTCTGAAAAAACTCAAGATGGCCTGCTTATTGAAGACGATTTTGAAGATGATGTCGTTATCAATGAAGTAGAAGAATCTTCCAATATCGATGATGTCAAACTTGATTTGGGTAAGATTGATAATAGTCAGTCAGGTATTCTTTCAGGTGCAGTAACGCATGATGTAGAGACAGAGCAACGCCGCCATGCTGATTGGGATAGTATCGAATCAACAGAAAGCGTATACGAGCCTGAACCGGAAAATCCGTATCAGCCGGTATCGGTTGTTATGCCGGAACGTAAAGAAGAGCAGGTAAATACATTTGCTGAGTTTGATTTGGCGACGGAGAAAAAAGTCTCCAAGGCAAGAAATGAAGAGCCACTCGAGTTTACGGTAGAAACCCCTGAAGCTTCAGACGGCCATGTGCTGCCATTTGATGTCAAGCAAGATCAAGACTTGCAAATTCAAGAAACCAAAGAAGAAGTAGAGAAAGAAGAAGCTGCTTCTGAGTTTGTGATTGAAGAAGGTGCATTGGAATGGGGAGCTGAAGATGTTTCAGTGGCTGCCGATAAAAGCAATAGTGAAAGAGGCTTTGTTTCAGAATCAGTCGGCATGACTGCACCGCTTGAAGCCAAATATGATTTGGCTAAGATGTATATCGAAATCGGTGATCCTGAAGCGGCTCGAGAAACATTGCAAGGGCTGATCGAAGAGGCTGAAGGCGATATTCTGCATAAAGCCCAAAAATTGATGAAAGAACTTGGCGCATAAGTGCCAGTCAAATGAAGATGCCGTTTCAGACGGCATCTTTTTTATGGTAAATTAAAAAGCAAGATTTTGTCTGAGTCTATGATTGGTTGGGTAAGATTTCAGCTTTATATGATGGTTGAAGATAAAGGCCGTCTGAAATACATGAGAGGCGTGTGTTGATCACGCCTTTTTAATATTGGTTACCTGAGTGTAGGCAACAATATCAATTTACAAGAAGTATAAGAAATGACTGAACAAGCAAATACAACAGGGCATCTGATGCAGCGTTGGGCTTTGACCCTCTCTTATGACGGTAGCCGTTTTTATGGTTGGCAAAAACAGGCTGGAGATTTGCCAACTGTTCAGACGGCCTTAGAGCAGGCGTTGTCTTCAATAGCAGGGGAGCAAATTAATACTATTGTTGCGGGAAGGACGGATACAGGTGTGCATGCAACTGCCCAGGTAGTGCATTTTGATACATCAGTAAGCCGTCCTGAGCAAGCATGGGTGCGGGGTGTCAATGCGCATTTGCCTGATGGTGTTGCTGTATTGGTTGCGCAAAAAGTTGCATCTCATTTTCATGCCCGATTTGATGCTTATGGCCGCCATTATCGTTATTTATTGGAATCCTCACCGGTTCGTTCTCCATTATTGGTTGGCAGAGTAGGGTGGACACATTTGAAATTAGATTTGAATCTGATGAGGCAGGCTGCTGCCTTATTGGAGGGAGAACATGACTTTTCTAGCTTTCGAGCGGCTGAATGTCAGGCGAAGTCTCCTATAAAGACACTATATAGTACAAAGATTAGTGGAACTTCTCGCTATCTGTGCCTTGATTTGCATGGGAACGCATTCTTACATCATATGGTACGCAATATTATGGGTGCATTGGTATATGTGGGTAGTGGCAGAATCAGTGTGGATGAGTTTGAGTCGGTCTTTCATGCAAAAAGTAGATTGAAGGCTCCGCCAACTTTTATGTCTGATGGCCTGTATCTAACAGGTGTTGATTATCCTGATGAGTTTGGAGTGACGCAGCTATCGTTGCCCGAGTGGATGAGCGTTCTAGGTAATGGTTTTCAGACGGTCTAGCTGTGGATTGTTGGTATAAAAGCAACAAAATAGCGTGATTGATGTGTAAACTGATAAAGTGTTGTAAAAGTGCAAATATTGGTTTTGAATAAATTGATCATTGATTTTAAATAATAAATTTCTACTTTTGGGGTTGTCTCTACCTTTATTTGGTTTCTGCGGTAGTGGGGGGAGTTGAATAAAGTTTGTTTTTTTAGAGAGGAACAATTATAGTGACAGTCATGGAATCGCTGATTCCAGCGATAAAGTAAGCCTAAGCGGATTATCCGGTCTGCTTAAGTTATTTCTTCACAATAGAAAAGGAATACAGCAATGAAAAAATCCCTGATTGCCCTGACTCTGGCGGCTTTGCCTGTTGCAGCTATGGCTGATGTAACTCTGTACGGTCAAATCAAAGCTGGCGTGGAAGTTTCTAAAGTAAAAGAGGGTAAGACTTCTTCTAAAACTGCTACTGAGATTGCTGACTTCGGCTCTCGTATCGGTTTCAAAGGCCACGAACACTTGGGTAGCAACCTGAATGCTATCTGGCAAGTTGAACAAAGAACTTCTATCGCCGGTGGTGACTCTGGTTTCGCAAACCGTGAATCTTTCTTGGGTTTGGAAGGTGGTTTCGGTAAAGTTCGTGTCGGTAACTTGGATACTGCTCTGAACGAAAGCAGCGACAGCTTCGACCCTTGGGAGTCTAGTGATGCTAACGCAGACACTCTGCAACTGGGTAAAATCAAACGTGTAGATGGTCGCAAAGTATCTGTACGTTACGATACTCCTGTGTTTGGTGGTTTCAGCGCAAGCGTACAATACCAACCTCGCGACAATGCTAATCCTAGCGATAAATACGATCACGCTGTGAAAAGCCGTGAATCTTACGATTTGGGTCTGAACTACGAAAACTCTGGCTTCTTCGGTCGCTACGCTGGTTCTTTCGCTAAACATGCTGTCTTGGATGCTGGCTACTTGGATACATTCAACGGCAACACTACCTTGACTGCTGGTACTTACAAAGATCACCAAGCACACCGTCTGACTGCTGGTTACGATGCTGACAACCTGATGGTTGCTGTTGTAGGTCAATACGAAGGCTTCAAAAAAGATGTCGCAAATGCTAAGAAAAACGAACGTGTTGAAGTTGGTGCAACTGCGGCTTACCGCTTCGGTAACGTAACTCCTCGTGTTTCTTACGCTCACGGTTTCAAAGCTAAAGAAGAAGGCGTGAAACAAGAGAACAGCGTTTACAACCAAGTTATCGTTGGTGCCGACTACGACTTCTCTAAACGCACTTCTGCCTTGCTGTCTGCCGGTTGGTTGAAAGAAGGTAAAGGCGACAATAAATACGAGAAAACTGCTGGTACTGTTGGCCTGCGTCACAAATTCTAATCTGACTTAAGATTAGTCTGAAAAAGAGCCTGTTTTATACAGGCTCTTTTTGTTTTTGCAAGAAATGTATTTTGTCATTGCAGGGGCAGGTTAAAGTATCTTCGATATTCGTTTTCAGACGGCCTATGAAAATTCAAGTCAGGTTATATTTTATTCAATATATGCTAAATGAAATTTTAGGAATTGTTTTGAGTATTATTATAAATAAGTTAACGATATAAAGATGGTCATTGGATTAAGTTGATTTTCCTATATTTCATGTCTACTAATAAAAGATTTATTTTTATAGTTCTAAAGTATTATTAGCATGTAGAATTTGGTTTTAAGATTTGTGAATTTGATTTTAATCAAATTATTGCCGATAGATGATTCATATAATATTAGTGTTTAGAGTATCGATATATCGGGAATAGCCATGTCCTGTCTTGAAATGAAGTGCTTAAGTGGCATTTGGAAACGAATCCTTGTGCTTTTTGCTGTGTTTTCTATGATGATAGTAAGCCTGCCTGCTTACGCGGAGCGCTTGCCTGATTTCTTGGCAAAAATTCAGCCTTCTGAAATTTTTCCTGGTGCTGATCGCTACGGCAAACCTGAAGGTAAGCCTTTGGTTGCTCGTGTATATAAAGGCGAAGAACAGCTTGGTTTGGTTTATATCACGACTGATGTGGTCAATACGCGTGGTTATTCGAGTAAGCCGATTGATACGATGGTTGCATTGGCCAATGATGGCACTATTGCGGGAGCAAAATTGGTTGAGCACCATGAACCAATTATGCTGATCGGTATTCCGCAATCCCGAGTCGATAAATTCATTGATAAATATATTGGCTTAAATTTTATTAAAAATCCTCCGCAGCCTGGCGTGGCTCCCGCGGATATCATCAGTGGTGCGACTGTAACGTTGATGGTGATTAACGACAGTATTCAGCGTTCTGTCAAATCGGTTATTCATCAATATCATTTGGGTACTGATAAAGCGACTCAAGCCGGTGCTGCTGCCGCTTCTGGTGAGCAGGCTGCAAATGAGCCTGCGGTTCAAACCCGTCCCCGTCGTGCTGTGAATCCTGATAAACAAGACATTCAGTCTTGGAATGCGTTGTTAGAACAAAAAGCTGTTGGTCATCTGCATATTTCTGTTGACGATATCAACAAACTGTTTGAAAAAGGCGGTAAAGCCGGTGTTGCAGATCATGCAGAGCAGGGCGATGGTAACGATACATTCGTTGATTTATATGTTGCTTTGGTCAGCCAACCTTCTATCGGTAAAAGCCTTTTAGGTGAAGCCGGTTGGAATAATCTGCAAAAACGTTTGCAACCAGGTCAACAGGCAATTATGGTTGCCGGTGAAGGCCGATACTCTTGGAAAGGCTCAGGCTATGTGCGTGGCGGTATCTTCGACCGTATCGAAATGATTCAGGGCGATACCAGCTTCCGTTTTACCGATGCACAACATGAGCGTGTGGTTACTTTGGCAGCGGAAGGTGCGCCTGCATTCAAAGAGGTTTCTTGGTTTACTATCCCCGAAGGTGTGGAATTTGATGCTGCCGAGCCATGGCGTTTACAACTGATGATTCAACGTGTGTTGAGCGTTAACGATAAAGCTTTCGTAACTGCAGATTTGGATTACGAATTGCCAAAAGGCTACTATGTCGATGATCCAAAAGCACCACCTGTTGAAATCAGCGCGCCGGTTGAGCAAGTTGCGGCTGTAGCTTCAGCTCCTGAAAGTACTGGTATTGCCGAAGATGCGACTGCCGGTGATGATGGTGTTTCCAACCAACTTTGGAAACAGGTTTGGAAAGCTAAACAAGGTCAAATTATTGTTGTCGGTATTGCTTTGACAATTCTCCTGTTGGTATTCCTATTCCAAGACTGGATTGTACGTTACGAAAAATGGTATGACCGTTTCCGCCTATGCTTCTTGACATTTACCTTGGTTTATATTGGTTGGTATGCGCAAGCACAATTATCGGTTGTCAATACGCTGACCTTGTTCTCCGCAATTTTGACTGAGTTCCACTGGGAATTTTTCCTGATGGATCCGCTGGTGTTCATTCTGTGGCTCTTTACAGCGGCGACCATGCTGTTGTGGAACAGGGGTACGTTCTGCGGCTGGCTGTGTCCTTTCGGTTCGTTGCAGGAGTTGACCAATCGCGTTGCTAAAAAACTGGGCGTAAAACAAATTACTGTGCCATATCTGTTGCATACGCGCCTGACAGCCATTAAATACGTCATCTTCTTCGGTTTGCTGGCTATTTCCCTGTACGACTTGGGCACTGCTGAAAAATTTGCAGAAGTTGAACCTTTCAAAACCGCAATTATTCTGAAGTTTATGCGCGAATGGTGGTTTGTATTGTTTGCTGCAGCTTTGCTGATTGCCGGATTGTTTATCGAACGTTTCTTCTGTCGTTATCTGTGTCCTTTGGGTGCGGGTATCGCATTGCCGGGTCGATTCCGTGTGTTTGACTGGTTGCGCCGCTATAAAATGTGTGGCAACCCTTGTCAGATTTGTACGCATGAATGTCCAGTACAAGCCATTGCACCAGAAGGCGATATTCATCCGAACGAATGTATCCAATGCCTGCATTGCCAGGTAATGTATCACCACGATACGCGTTGTCCTCAAGTAGTGGCAACGAATAAGAAAAAACAAAAACAAGCGGCGGCAAAATCTGAGCAGCATGATGCGGCAGCAACGCAAAAGGCTCAAGAACAAGTTGTTCAGTTTGTTAAAAAAGAATCGGCAATTAGTGTTGATAAGTAGTTATTTATAAAAAAGAGGGCTGTATCGGCAGCCCGACTTAGAAATTTTTTCATCGGTAGGCCGTCTGAAAAAAATCGGCCGCCGGATTTTATCCAAGGAGTGTCGTATGTCAGACGAAAAATTAGAACAAAACGGCTTAAGCCGTCGTTCATTCTTAGGTACTGCCGCTGCTTCCGGTGCAGGTATTGCCGGTGCCGGTTTGTTGGGCTTGGCCGGTTGCTCTAACGGTGAGGGTGACAAAGCTGCCGCTTCTGGCGCAGCTCCTGCTGAAAAAGCAGCTGCTCATTCTGCCGAGCCGGGCAAAATGACTTCCGAAGTGGGTCCAGGTGAACTTGACCAATACTACGGTTTCCTCTCAGGCGGTCAATCAGGCGAAATGCGCTTGATCGGTTTGCCGTCTATGCGCGAACTGATGCGTATCCCTGTATTCAATATGGACAGCGCTACCGGTTGGGGTCGTACCAATGAGAGCTTGAAAGTCCTCAACGGAAATATTACCGAAGAAACCCGTAAATTCTTGCAAGACAGCGGTTTGCGTTGCTACCCTAACGGCGACTTGCACCACCCACACTTGTCTTTCACTGACCAAACTTACGATGGTCGTTATGCTTACGCCAACGATAAAGCAAACACCCGTGTTTGCCGCGTTCGCTTGGATGTAATGAAAACCGATAAAATCATCGATATTCCTAATGCTTCAGGTATCCACGGTCTGCGTCCGCAACGTTATCCGAAAACCGGTTACGTTTTTGCCAACGGTGAACACATTGTTCCAGTTGACGGCGTAGGTAAATGGGATGATGCGAAAACTTGGAATGCCGTTTATACCGCAATTGACGGCGAAACCATGGAGATCGCATGGCAAGTTTTGGTAGACGGTAACTTGGACAACGGCGATGCCGACTACCAAGGTAAATACTCTTTCTCTACCTGCTATAACTCTGAGCGCGCTCTGACTGTACAAGGTGCTTCTTCTAACGAGCAAGACTGGTGTGTAGTATTTAACCTGGCTGCTATCGAAGAAGGCATCAAAAAAGGCGACTTCAAAGAAGTTAACGGCGTGAAAATGTTGGACGGCCGTGCAGAAGCCAACTCTCCATACACCCGCTACATCCCTGTGCCTAACTCTCCTCACGGCTGTAACGCAAGCCCTGACGGCAAATACATCATGCTCAACGGTAAACTGTCTCCAACCGTTACCGTATTGGATGTCAGCAAACTGGACGATTTGTTTGCAGGCAAAATCAAAGAGCGCGATGTTGTCGTAGCTGAGCCTCAACTGGGTCTTGGCCCTTTACACACTGCATTTGACGGTCGCGGCAATGCTTATACAACATTGTTTATCGACAGCCAAATGGTGAAATGGAACATCGATGATGCGATTAAAGCCTACAAAGGCGAGAAAATCGATCCGATCAAACAAAAACTGGACGTTCACTATCAACCTGGCCACAACCACACTACCATGGGCGAAACCAAAGAAGCCGACGGTAAATGGTTGGTGTCTTTGAACAAATTCTCCAAAGACCGTTTCCTGAACGCAGGTCCTCTGAAACCTGAGTGTGACCAATTGATCGACATCTCCGGCGATGAAATGCGTCTGGTTCACGACAACCCGACTTTTGCAGAACCGCACGACTTCTGTCTGGTTTCCGCTTCCAAAGTGAACCCAAGCAAAACTTGGGACCGCAAAGACCCATGGTTCTGGAAAGATGCTTTGGAACAAGCGCAAAAAGACGGCGTTGAGTTGGAAAAAGCCGCTAAAGTCGTACGCGAAGGCAACAAAGTACGCGTGTACATGACTGCCGTTGCGCCTGCATTCAGTATCCCTCAATTTGAAGTGAACCAAGGCGACGAAGTGACCGTATACGTGACCAACGTTGAGACTATTGAGGACTTGACTCACGGCTTCACTTTGGAAGGCTACGGTATCGCTATGGAGATTAGCCCGCAAGCGACATCTTCTGTAACCTTCAAAGCAGTCCGTCCAGGCGTACACTGGTACTACTGCCAATGGTTCTGCCACGCATTGCACATGGAAATGTCAGGCCAAATGATTGTTAAACCAAAATAATTTTGGTTTGATGATTTAATCCTTTAGGCCGTCTGAAAAGACATTCTTTCAGACGGCCTTTATAGCAAAGCTGTTTGTCAGTCAATATGTCAATGAAATATAAACCATCATCAGACAGCTTTGCTATAACATCAAAATACCTGTTTCTGCATATGTTTATCATGTAGAAAACAGGCCGTCTGAAATTGAGATATGATTATGACGCATACACCATCCCATCGTTCCAAATGGCAACGTGCCGCATTCGTATTGCTGTTGGGCAGTATGGTTCAGACGGCCTTTGCCGCAGTCATTAACGTATCTGCACAAGACAATCTCAATGATGCTTTAGCGCGCGCCCAAGCCGGCGATACGCTCAAGCTTGCCTCCGGTACATACAAGACCAAACTCTATATCGACAAACCGATTACCATTGAAGGGCCGACTGACCGCTCCGCCAAGATTATTGGCGACAGGAGCGGGCGTACCATTGCCGTTCATGCACCTGACGTGACCCTGCGCAATCTGACTGTTTCCAATTCAGGCTTGAGCCTGCCGGCCATGGATGCAGGGATTTATCTTGAGGAGACGGCTCCGCGCGCATTGATTGAACACAATAATGTCTTGGACAACTCTGTCGGCGTGTACATCCATGGAGCGGCAGAATCGATGGTGCGCGAAAATAAGATTGTCGGGGAAGCTACATTGCGCGTGAATGAGCGCGGCAATGGCGTAACGGTTTGGAATGCGCCGGGTGCGCAAGTAGTCGACAACGATATTTCCAAAGGCCGTGACGGTATTTTCTCCAATACCAGTACAAACAATACTTATAAAGGCAATCGTTTCAGCGATTTGCGTTTTGCAGTACATTATATGTACACCAACGACAGCGAGGTCAGCAACAACATCTCCGTTGGCAACAATATGGGTTATGTGTTGATGTTCTCAGAGCGTCTTAAAGTGTATGGCAATATCGCCGTGGGCAGCCGTGACCAAGGTATCATGCTCAATTACGTCAACTATTCCGATATTAACGACAATATTATCAACAAAGCCGGTAAATGCGTATTCGCCTATAACGCCAACTTCAATAAAATTTTTGACAACCATTTTGAAAACTGTCAAATCGGTATTCACTTTACCGCGGCCATTGAAGGCACAAGCCTGTTCAATAATTCGTTTATCAACAACGAAAGCCAAGTCAAATACGTCAGCACCCGTTTCCTTGATTGGGGAGAGGGCGGACGAGGCAATTATTGGAGCGACAACAGCGCATTCGATCTTGATGGCGATGGTTTTGGCGACAACGCCTATCGACCGAACGGCATCATCGATCAAATCATTTGGCGCGCTCCTGTGTCCCGTTTGCTGATGAACAGTCCTGCCGTCAGTATTGTCAAATGGGCGCAATCACAGTTCCCCGCTATTTTGCCGGGCGGCGTCATCGACAGTAAGCCATTGATGAAACCGATCAGCAACAAAACAAGTACCAAATACGAAGCCATGAAGGATGAGCTGTTGCACGAAGCCAATACGCGCCAATCCAATTGGAGTAATGCCGAAAACGGATCTTTGAATTAAACATGTTTTCAGACGGCCTTTTGAATGAGGCCGTCTGAAACGGCACAAAGGAATTATTCATGACCAACCACGTCGAATTAAGAAACGTGACTAAACAATTCGGCAGTCAAAAAGCCGTCAACCAAGTCGATTTAGTCCTCAAAGCAGGCGAAAGCGTCGGCATGGCAGGGCATAACGGTGCAGGCAAATCCACCATCATGAAGCTGATACTCGGTCTGATTACGCCGACCGAAGGTGAAGTCATGTTACTGGGCGAGCGTACCGGCAGCAAGGCAGGCGCACTGCTTCGCAGTCAAATCGGCTACCTGCCTGAAACCGTCGCGCTTCATCCTTCATTGACCGGCATTGAAACCATGGATTTCTATGCCAAGCTGAAAAAACAGCCCTTGAGTAAAAACCGTGAGTTGTTGGAACGCGTCGGCATTTCTCAAGCGGCACGCCGCCGTGTCAGCACTTACTCCAAAGGTATGCGCCAACGTCTCGCTTTGGCACAAGCCTTATTGGGCGAGCCTAAAGTCTTATTGTTTGACGAACCGACCACGGGCCTTGATCCGGCTTCACGCCAAATGTTTTACGAAGTCGTGCGCGAGCTGAATGGACGCGGTGCAACCGTATTGCTCAGCACGCACGCGCTTGCCGAACTCGATGGCCACGCCGACCGCATTATCGTCATGAAAAATGGCGTGAAAGTTGCCGATGGCAGCATGGATGAGCTGCATGTCCAAAGTGGTTTGCCGTTGACCGTCAATGTCCGTTTAAAAGAAGCGCGCCCGTTGAGCGAGCGTTGGCAGCCGCTTTCAGACGGCCTGTCGTATAAAGCGCAATGTAAAGCCGAAGAACGTATGGGACTTTTGAGCGAATTGGGTGATTTGGGCAACCTTGCCTATATCGATATCCATACCCCGACACTTGACGATATGTACGCACAATTCTTAAAAAGGGAAGACGTATGAACCCCGTTTGGATTATTACCGGCAAAGAAGTCCGCGACAGCCTGCGCAACCGTTGGGTCCTCGCCGCCGCACTCCTGCTTGCCGCGCTTGCCCTGTCATTGGGTTTCCTGGGCAGCTCGCCCACCGGCACAGTCAAAGTCGATCCGTTGACCGTTACCGTTGTCAGCCTCTCCAGTCTGTCGATTTTCCTGATTCCGCTGATTGCGATGTTGCTCTCTTATGATGCGCTGATTGGCGAAATCGAACGCGGCACGATGGCGCTGTTGTTGAGCTATCCGATTTCGCGCAACCAAATCCTTGCCGGCAAATTTATCGGCCATCTCATCATCCTTGCCCTTGCCACCACGGCTGGCTACGGATTGGCGGGCATTACCCTCCAGCTTGCCAACGGCGGCTTTGACCTTGCCGCATGGAAGCCTTTTGCCCTCCTGATTGTTGCCAGTGTGATTCTTGGTGCAGCTTTTTTGTCTATGGGTTATTTGATCAGCGCGAAAGTCAAAGAACGCGGTACCGCCGCCGGTATCGCCATCGGCGTATGGCTGTTTTTTGTGGTGATTTTCGATATGGCGCTTTTGGGTATTTTGGTTGCCGATACTGAACAAGTCATTACCGCGCCTGTTGTGGAAACCATTCTCTTGTTCAATCCTTCCGACATTTACCGTCTGCTCAACCTGACCGGTTATGAAAACACCGCCATGTACGCAGGTATGGCCGGTTTGAGCGATCAAATCAGCCTGACTATGCCGGTTTTGCTGACGGCGCAGGTATTATGGGTTATCATTCCCTTGGTCTTAGCCGCCTGGATTTTCGGAAAGAGACAAATATGAGAAAAATATTATTTACAGCATTCACCATCCTTGCTTTATCTGCTTGTAGCAAACAGGAAAATACTCCTCCGCCTGCGCCCCAACAAATCAGCGACAGCGCAGTCGGTCATTACTGCAGCATGAATTTGACCGAACACAACGGTCCTAAAGCGCAAATCTTCTTGAACGGCAAACCTGACAAACCGGTTTGGTTTTCCACCATCAAGCAGATGTTCGGCTACACCAAGCTGCCTGAAGAGCCTAAAGGTATTAATGCCATCTATGTTACCGATATGGGTAAAGTCAAAGATTGGGAAAAACCCAATGCCGACGCCGAATGGATAGATGCGAAAAAAGCCTATTATGTCATCGAAAGCAGCTTTATCGGCGGCATGGGTGCAGAAGACGCGCTTCCGTTTGCCGACAAGGCTCAGGCTGAAAAATTCTCCAAAGAAAAAGGCGGCAGAGTAGTCGGTTTTGCAGAGATGCCCGACGAATACATTTTCAAATAAAACAATCAATAAAAGGCCGTCTGAAACAGTTTCAGACGGCCTTTGTGTTGGAAGCTGCCGATTGATGATTTAATGAATGCGGCTTTCAATGTAAAGATAAAAAATCCAAGGAATACTTTATGTCCACCCCTTTAACGCGCCGCCGTTTCCTTGCCATCGCCGCCACATTTGCCGCCGGTGTTGGCATTCCTTTTGCCATCAGCCGCAAAACCAATCAGCCGACTCATTCGGCCAGCCAGAATCAAGAAGAGCAGCCAGTTATTTGGAGAGGCATTGCATTGGGTTCGGGCGCGGAATTGCGGTTGTTCGGCGTTGAGCGCAAGCAGGCGGAAATACTGGTCAACAAAGTATTGGCGGAAGTTTCACGATTGGAAAAAATATTCAGCCTGTATCGGGACGACAGCCTGATCAGCCGTTTAAACCGAGAAGGCCGTCTGAAAAATCCGCCATCCGATTTTTTGCAGCTGCTCAGCATCAGCCGAGATATCCATCAGCTGACGCAGGGTGCATTTGATCCCAGCATTCAGCCATTGTGGAATCTGTATGCCGACCATTTCAGGCGAAACCCCAAAACCGAAACGCCGCCATCCGAACGCAGTATCAAAGACACGCTCAAATTAGTGGATTTCAACAAAATCGATTTTGATACCAAAGAAATCCGTTTTGCCCAAAAAGGCATGGGCTTGTCGCTCAACGGCATTGCGCAGGGCTATATCACTGATAAAGTAGTCGAATTGTTAAAGCAGCAAAGCGTTACCCAGGCATTGATTGATATGGGGGAAATTTACGGCTTTGATAATGCCAACCGGCGCGAGTGGAATGTCAGCATTCGCAATCCCGACCAAGAAGACCAGATCCTGACCACCATTGCCATGAAAAACCAAGCCTTTGCCACATCGGGCGGCTATGGCACGGTAATGGACGAAGCTGGCAAATTTACCCATCTTTTTGATCCTCGTACAGGCGGAAGCCAACCGCGTTATAAAAGCATGAGCGTCATGGCGGAGAGTGCGGCGGTTGCCGATGCCTTTTCTACAGCGTTCTCCATTATGGATGAGGCGGCCATCCGTACTGCGGCTCAAGTTAAAAAGGCACAGGTTTGGCTGGTGATGCCGAATAATGAATTGAAGAAGATTGGAAGTTGAGGAGAAGGGCGGCCTTGCCTGCGATTTTGACTATGTGTATAGGGCAGGGAAGGCTTGATTGCTGAAAAAATGGAAGATAAAAAAGAAGGGCTGCCCAAGGGGGCAACCCTGAAACTCTTGCAGCTGGGAGTAATTAGCAAGAGATTACGACACTTAAAACAAAAATTCACTCATTTCAAAGCACGAAGCTTTAATATCTAAGCAATACGGTATTTCGACCGCTCAAACCCCTTCGATACGGAGAAACACAACATACTATAGGAAAATCCGACAAAGTGGTTTGAAGCAATTCAGATGAACGGTCTTTAATGCAGATAACCGGATGTCTTTAGATGAGCGGTATAATATCAGGATAAGCGGAACATTACTAGTGAATATTATAAAAAAGTAGAATAATTCATTTAGTGATTGATTATATTGAATAAAAACATGATTCCTTATTGAACTTTTTTAAAACATATTGATTTGGTTTAAAAAGGGAATTGTGTAAGTATTTGGCGTTAATCAAAAAACTTGTTTCAAGCTTTGGGAATAGATAATCAATAGAAAAAGGCCGTCTGAATGTTCAGACGGCCTTTTTCAAAAAGTTACTTATTTGGTTGCAGAAGCAGTAGAAGCAGCTTCGGCTTGAGCACCTGCAGCTGCATTTTCACCCCATGCAGCAGGATATTTGTAACCGGCAAAGCGTTTTTGTGAGTAGGCTTTGAACTCGTCAGAGTTGTAAGCTTCGGTTACATCTTTCAGCCATTGGCTGTCTTTGTCGGCAGTGCGGACGGCAGACCAGTTAACGTAGGCAAAGCTTGGCTCTTGGAACAGGGCTTCAGTCAGTTTCATGCCGCTGCTCATGGCGTAGTTGCCGTTAACGACGGCAAAGTCAACGTCGGCACGGCTGCGTGGCAGTTGGGCGGCTTCAAGTTCTACGATTTGGATGTTTTTTGGATTTTCAGCAATATCGTTTTTAGAAGCAGTCAGCGGATCAACGTCGGCTTTCAGTTTAATCCAGCCCAATTCGTTCAACATAACCAATGCACGGGCAAAGTTAGATGGGTCGTTAGGTGCAGAAACGCTGACACCGTCTTTCACTTCGTCTAAAGATTTCAGTTTGCCAGGGTACAAGCCCAAAGGTGCAGTCGGTACTTGGAAGGCTTCAACAATGTCCAGTTTGTGTTCTTTTTTGAAGTCGTCTAGATAAGGTTTGTGTTGAAAGATGTTGATGTCTAATTCGCCTTCAGCCAAAGCAAGGTTGGGGCGGACATAGTCGGTGAACTCGATCAGTTTGACTTTATAGCCTTTTTTCTCCAAAGCCGGTTGGATTTGGTCTTTTACCATATCGCCGAAGTCGCCGACGGTTGTACCGAAGACGATTTCTTTTTTCTCTGCGCCGTTGTCGGCAGAGGAAGCGGCAGAAGCAGCAGGCGCGCTGTCTTTTTGACCGCCGCAGGCAGCCAGTACGATGGCGAGCGCAGCGGCTGAAAGGGTTTTGAAGAATGTGTTGATTTGCATATTTTGCTCCTGATGGATGATAAAGCGGTTTCAGACGGCCTCAAGCTGCCGCCGTCAAAATAAAGAGGGATTGTAAATCTATTTTGGAAATATGAGGATGTTTTTTGTAAACTTATTTGGAATATATATATCCTAATATGTTCTAAATAGATAATAGGCCGTCTGAAAAATAGTAAGTCCATTTCAGACGGCCTGGTTTATTTAACGTTTATCCAGTTTGCGTGCCAATCTGTTGCCGATACCTTGAATCAGGATAACGAGTAAAACCAGGATGGCGACGATGAAGATGATGACTTCCATTTGATAGCGGTAGTAGCCGTAACGGATGGCAAGGTCGCCCAAACCGCCACCGCCAATCATACCTGCTGCCGCGCTGTACGACAGAAGGCCGATAGCCAGTACGGTAATGCTGGAAACCATACCTGCACGCGCCTCATTTAAAAGCACTTTACAGATGATGCTCATGGTCGAAGCACCCATTGCGGAGGCCGCTTCAATCACGCCTCTGGGCACTTCGCGCAGGTTTTGCTCGACCAGACGGGCGAAGTAGAACAGGCCGGATACGCTCAATACCAATGAGGCGGCAACCGGGCCGATGGTCGTGCCGATGATGGCGCGTGTAACAGGAATCATGGCAATCATCAGGATGACGAAAGGGAATGCGCGCATCAGGTTGACCAGGTTGTCTAAAAATAAATTCAGCTGTTTGTTGTAGTGCAACTGATGACTTGACGTCACAAACAGCAATACGCCCAAAATCGTACCGAAGATAACGGCGAAAGTAGTCGATAGACCGACCATAATAAAGGTTTCGCCCAAGGCTTGGATAATTTCGCCCTTCATGCTGACGATGGTCTCAACAGCACTTTCAAATGTCAAATTTGCCATATTAGTCCTCTCGAATCAGCTCTTGCCCGATTTCGGATTGGGCATGGATTTGGTTGCCGTGTACTTCAACGATTTCCAGCAGACGGCCTTTGTCCAAGAGGGCGGCACGGTCGCACAGGCGGCGGATAACGCTCATTTCGTGGGTAACGATGACGATGGTTACGTTGAAACGTCGGTTGATGTCTTCCAAACACTTCAAAACGCTGCGCGTAGTGGCGGGGTCGAGGGCGGAAGTGGGTTCGTCGGCGAGGATGACTTGAGGTTGCGGCGCCAGCGCGCGGGCAATGCCGACACGTTGTTTTTGACCGCCGGAAAGTTGGGACGGGTAATGGTTGGCACGGTCTTGCAAGTCGACGATTTCCAAACATTCTTCAACACGCGCTTGGATTTTTTTAGACGGCCATTTGGCAATTTCTAAAGGAAAAGCGACGTTTTCGGCAACGGTACGGTTGCTCAATAGGTTGAACTGTTGGAACACCATGCCGATGTTTTGTCGGGCGTGGCGCAGTTGCGTGGCGTTGAGCGCGGTCAGTTCTTGGCCGCACACGCTGACGGTACCTGTATCCGGACGTTCCAATAAGTTAATCAGACGCAACAAGGTGGATTTGCCTGCACCGGAGTAGCCCATCAGGCCAAAGATTTCACCCTGTTTGATTTCGAGGCTGGTCGGCTCGACGGCGACAAAGTCTTTTTTGTCGCGTGTTTGATAGTGTTTGGAAACGTGATCCAGAATAATCATGGTTTATCCGTGTTTTCTTTAATTCGTGTGGCCATCAGGGTGTGCAGACGGCGGTTGTCGGCGCGTGCAACAGTAAATTGCAGGCTGCCGATGATGACTTTTTCGCCGCGTACGGGCAGATGCCCCAACTCTTGAATGACCAGGCCGCCGATGGTGTCGGCTTCTTCGCTGCTGTATTCCGTACCGAAGAAGGTGTTGATGTCTTCGATTTCGGTAGCCGCGTGGATGCGCCAGCGTTCGGAAGAAACGGCATGGATGTTGTCGGCGCTGTCGTCTTCGTCAAACTCGTCTTCGATTTCGCCGACGATTTGCTCGATGATGTCTTCAAAGGTGACCAAGCCGGATGTGCCGCCGTATTCGTCGATGACAATCGCCATGTGGTTACGCTGTTCGCGGAACTCTTTTAAAAGGGCGGTCAAAGATTTGCCTTCGGGAACGAAAACGGCAGGGCGCAAGACGGATTGCAGGTGGAACTGCTCGGGGTTGAACATATATTTGAGTAGGTCTTTGGCGTGCAAAATACCCAAAACTTCGTCTTTGTCTTCGCCGATGACAGGGAAACGCGAATGGGCGGTTTCGATGACGTAGGCCGTGATGCGCTCGATGCTGTCGTTCTCTTTCAATACGTTCATGCGGCTGCGCGTAATCATCGCATCGCGCACTTCCAGCTCGGCAAAGTCCAATACTTTTTCCAGCCGGGTCAGTGTCTCGGCGTCAAAAACTTCCTGCTCGTGTGCTTGGCGCAGCAGGGTCAATACGTCTTCGGCGGAGTCGGGCTCGCCGGCAAGTCGGGAGATTAGGCGTTCGAAAAATTTTGGTTTCGACTGCGTACCGTCCATTTTAATATTCGTCCTCTTGGTAGGGGTTGGGGAAGCCTGCCGCCAGCATCAGGCGGATTTCTTCGGCTTCCATTATTTCGGCTTCATCGTCTTCGATGTGGTCGTAGCCCATCAGGTGTAAAGTACCGTGTATGGTCAGGTGGGCAAAATGCTGCTCGGGTGTTTTGCCTTGTTCGGTGGCTTCTTTCAAAACCACTTGCGGACAAATCACCAAATCGCCATACAGGCCGTCTGAAAACTGGTCGGGTAGGATTTCGCCTTCGTTGAGCGCGAAACTCAATACATTGGTGGCGTAATCTTTGCCGCGGTAGTCGCGGTTGTAAGCGCGGGCTTCTTCTTCGTCCAGAAGAATCAGGCTGATGTCTGCGCGGCAGTATTCGTTTTTCAAGGCAGACCACGCCCAGCGGTAGAAGTCGCGTTCGCTCGGAAGGTTGGCGGCGGAAGAGGCGTTTTCAAAGTTTAGATGAAAACGTTGCCGCTGTAAGGATAAAAAAGGATATTGTTTGGCGCGTTTCATGTTGTCCGGAAAATTGGGTTTTTAGGCGTAAATATAACATATTCACCCTCATGCCGTCTGAAAAACCGCCCAAAAAAAGTGTATCACAACACCACCAAACCATTAGTGGATTACTACCAAGCAGAAGCCAAAGCGGGCAACACCTAATATTTCCGCTTAGACGGCACGCAAAAAGTAGAAGATGTCAGCAAAGCATTAGACAAAATCTTAGCATAATTTCTCATCGCAACAAAAAAGCCATTCTATTTCAGAATGGCTTTTTTATTATGCTCCGATTAACTCGGAATTAACAGTTTATTACCATTGGTAAAACGCACCGGCACCCACACCGTAGTTACCACGACTGTTGGTAGAAACGCTGGCTTTAAACACCCAGTTTTCATTAGGGGTAACACCGGACACACCAAGAGAAACCGCAGATTGACCACCATAGAAACCGGTACCCACGCCCACACCGATAGCACCGGCTTTGGTGGATTGAGGAACAGAAGCGTGAGCAATCGCACTCGCAACACCGCCTCTCAAGTCTTTATTTAAGAGGTTTACATTGCCACGCAATTCATTGATGGAATCGTTATTATCCGCTAATTGAGTGTTAATCGCCGCAATATTATTCGCGTTAGTCTGAATGTTAGCTGTGTTAGCCGCAATATTAGCTGTATTAGCCGTAATCTTACCCGTGTTAGCAGCAATATTAGCTGTATTAGTCGCAATATTACCCGTGTTAGCAGCAATATTAGCTGTATTAGTCGCAATATTACCCGTGTTAGTCGCAATATTGGTTTTGTTGGTTGCGATATCGGCTTTATTAGTTGCAATATCGGTTTTGTTTTTCTCAACTTTACCGTCTAAAGATTTCAATTGAGCCACGTTCACTGCATCAGTATCTTTTGTACCCGCAGCAACGCTGGTGATTTGACGGGTGATATTGTTGTCAACGTCACCAACAGAAACCGCAGCATGTGAAGCTTTCCAAGCTGCACTTGTCTCAGTTGTAGCAGCTTGAGTTGACGGATCATATCCTACAGCCTCTTTATTAACAGTTGCTTTAGAGTATGAACCTAATGCAACGCCATTTTCTACATCAGCGCCTGAATATGCCCCGACAGATACAGTAAAATTTTTAGTTGCTCCAGTACCCGCTGTAGATGCCAAACCAATACCTACAGCCCCTACGCCTGTAGCTTTAGCATTTGAACCTACAGCAACAGAATAAGCGCCTGTTGCTTGGGTAGATACCCCAACCGCAGTTGTAGCTAGCCCTGTAGCATTAGCTTGATTACCAAGAGCCGAAGCATTAGCTCCATCAGCTTTAGCACCATAACCGTATGCACTAGCACCGTTTCCTTTTGCAACGGTGTCTGCACCTACTGTTGTCGCACCGCCAATAGCAACGCTAGTGTTTCCTTAGCATTGCGACCAACAGCGACATCCTTTGAAATACCAACTGTAGCTTCTTCAGTGCCATCACTAACACGAATAAAATTATCTGCTGCATTAGCAATCGTAGAAACACCCAATGCAGAAAGAAGTACGACCGCTGCCGTAGATAATTTCATGCTTGTATTTTTATTTAACTTACTTACATTTTTCATAATAGGTACCATAAAGTTAAAAAATAGACTAGTTATCATCAATGATAAGAAATACACCCTTGCACTTCGCTTAAGATTTTAGCATAAAAATTAAACTTTTTTACTCCATTTGATATTTTATGCATATTAAATTTATGCTTCTCATTGCAATTAAAAGAAGTAAAAATGGCACAAAAAGAAGACAGTCTTTTCAATAGCGCTCATTTTCAGAATTATGATAGACTTCATGCCGTTTTCCATCTTTCAGGCAACCATTATGAACCCGAAAAAACTCGTTATCGCCAGTCGCGAAAGCCTGCTTGCCATGTGGCAGGCAAAACATATCCAAGGCCGTCTGAAAGCCCTGTATCCCGATTGCGAAGTCGAGATTTTGGGCATGACCACGCGCGGCGACCAGATTTTGGACAGAACTTTGTCAAAAGTCGGCGGTAAAGGCTTGTTTGTCAAAGAGTTGGAACAGGCTTTGTATGACGGTCGAGCCGACTTGGCCGTGCATTCGATTAAAGACGTACCGATGGATTTGCCTGAAGGTTTCGCGCTTGCAGCTATCGGCGAACGTGCCAATCCGTTTGACGCGTTGGTGTCCAACCAATACGCGCGTTTGGAAGAAATGCCTAAAGGCGCCGTCGTCGGTACATCCAGCCTGCGCCGCGAAGCCCAGTTGCGTGCGCGCTATCCGCATTTGGTTATCAAACCTTTGCGCGGCAATGTGCAAACCCGTTTGTCCAAACTCGATAACGGCGAATATGACGCAATTATTTTGGCCGCCGCCGGTTTGCAGCGTCTGGAGTTGGACGAACGCATCCGCATGATTTTGTCGGAATCCGACAGCCTGCCTGCCGCCGGACAAGGTGCATTAGGTATCGAAATCGCAGCGCATCGCGAAGATTTGTATGAAGTCTTAAAGCCGTTGAACCACGATACCACACACGCCTGTGTTACGGCCGAACGCGCGTTGGCGCGCGCTTTGGGCGGAAGCTGCCAAGTGCCACTGGCCGCATATTGCACTGAAGAAAACGGCTTGCTGACCTTGCGCGGCTTGGTCGGCCATCCTGACGGTTCGGTCATTTTGCAGGCGGACGCGCAAGCTCCTGCCGAATACGCCGATGCCTTGGGCCGTGCAGTCGCCAAAAAACTGGCAGATGATGGTGCGGAAGAATTGATTGCCGCCGTATTGCAAGAACAGGCTTAAAACAGCATAGATAATTTAAAAAGGCCGTCTGAAACTTTCAGACGGCCTTTATTTTGTTGATGCTTAAGGATTCATAATCCGCGCAACCAAAGCTTTTTCTTTGCCCTGCATATTGGGGATTTTGACCTGAATGCCGTTGCCTGGGGCAACATCGACAGGCTGGCCTTTGCGGGTCATTTGTTCCAATTTGATGGTTTGGTTGCCGCTCGGATGGATAATTTCGAGTGAATCGCCGATGGCAAAGCGGTTTTTGACTTCGATTGTCGCCCAGCCGTTTTCGTCGATTTCGGTAACGTGGCCGACATATTGGCTTTGTTTGGCGATGGAGTGGCCGGTCAGGTAGTTTTGGTAATCCTGAGTTTGGTGGCGCTCGAGGAAGCCGCTGGTGTAGCCGCGGTTGGCAAGGCCTTCGAGTTTGCTCAACAGGCTGTAATCAAACGGACGGCCTGCAACGGCATCGTCAATCGCTTTGCGGTAGGACTGGGCCACGCGTGCAACATAATAAAGCGATTTTGTGCGGCCTTCAACTTTGAGGCTGTCGACGCCGATTTTGGCCAGTTTCTCAACCACTTCAATACCGCGAAGGTCTTTGGAGTTCATGATGTAGGTGCCGTGTTCGTCTTCCATAATCGGCATCATTTCGCCCGGGCGGTTGGACTCTTCAATCAGGAAAACTTTGTCGGCGTAGGGATGGCGTTTTTGACCGTTGATGCCTTCAAAGTTTTGGTTGGCTTCTTCTTGGGCTTTTTCAAAGTTGAAACCTTGCAGAAGCTGGGCATCGCCTGCATCGCTTTCAGTGGCGTTGTGAACCTTGTAGTCCCAACGGCAGGAGTTGGTGCAGGTGCCTTGGTTGGGATCGCGGTGGTTGAAGTAGCCCGACAATAGGCAACGGCCGGAGTAGGCGATGCACAATGCGCCGTGAATGAAGACTTCGAGTTCGATGTCGGGGCATTCTTGGCGGATTTCGGCGATTTCTTCCATGCTCAATTCGCGCGACAGAATAATGCGTTCGACACCGATGTTTTGCCAGAATTTCACGCCCCAGTAGTTGGTGGTGTTTGCCTGAACGGACAGGTGAATCGGCATTTCCGGCCATTTTTCGCGCACGGTCATAATCAAACCCGGATCCGCCATAATCAGTGCGTCAGGTTTCATGGCAATCAAGGGCTCCATATCGGAAACAAAGGTTTTGAGTTTGGAGTTGTGCGGCAGCGTATTGACGGTCAGGAAGAATTTTTTGTTGCGCTCGTGCGCTTCTTTAATGCCTTGCTCGAGGACGTCGAGTTTGGCAAATTCGTTGTTGCGGGCGCGCAGGGAGTAACGCGGGCTGCCGGCGTAAACGGCATCTGCGCCGTAATCATAGGCGGCGCGCATACGTTCGAGGCCGCCTGCCGGTAATAAGAGTTCGGGTGCTTTCATGTTTTATGCTTTTTAAAATGTTTTCAGACGGCCCTCAAGGGAAGAGGGAAGGCCGTCTGAAAGATGTTTGAAGAATGGGCGGATTATCCGCTGTTTTTGTGTTTCGGTCAATTTTGTGTCGGGTTTGCGCTTTGTTTTTTATACGGAAAATGTCCTATATGATGAAAGGTGAAAAGGGGCTGTAATTCATTGGAAATGTAAAAAAAGCAGGGTTGGGCGGAATAATTTAACAAAAAACCGTTCAAGCAATGTATTTTCTTGTAAAATATCAAGCTTCATTTTAAAAAATATTCGGATTAGTTACCGATTTTGACCGACGGAAGGGTTATGGATTTTCGTTTTGACATTATTTATGAATACCGCTGGATGTTTTTTTACGGCGTATTGACGACGCTGGGGCTGACGGTGGTTGCAACGGCAGGCGGCTCAATTTTGGGTTTGCTGCTGGCATTGGCGCGTTTGATCAATCCGGAAAAAGCTGGTGTGCCGATGCGTGCCTTGGCTTGGGTGTTGCGTAAGATTTCTTTTTGGTATGTTACGCTGTTTCGCGGTACGCCATTGTTTGTACAAATTGTGATTTGGGCTTATGTTTGGTTCCCATTTTTTGTTCATCCGGCCGACGGTGTGTTGATTAGTGGCGAAGCAGCCATTGATTTGCGCCGTTCTTATGGTGCGTTGATTGCCGGTTCTTTGGCTTTGATTGCGAACTCGGGTGCGTATATTTGTGAGATTTTCCGTGCCGGTATCCAGTCGATTGATAAAGGCCAAATGGAAGCTGCGCGTTCTTTGGGTCTGACCTATACTCAGGCGATGCGTTATGTGATTTTGCCGCAAGCTTTGCGCCGTATGTTGCCGCCATTGGCCAGTGAGTTTATTACGTTGTTGAAAGACAGCTCATTGCTTTCCGTCATCGGCGTGGCAGAGTTGGCTTATGTACAAAGCACGATTACCGGCCGCTATTCTGTCTATGAAGAGCCGCTTTATACAATCGCGCTGATTTATTTGGTGCTGACAAGCTTTTTGGGTTGGGTATTCCTGCGATTGGAAAGCCGTTACAATCCACAACACCGCTAATCGGTTTGAATCAAAAAAAGGAAGACTTGAAAAAGTCTTCCTTTTTTATTTACCGTCAATGTTTCAGACGGCCTTGAATCAGAATGCTTCGCCGACTTTGATACCGCCTGCGATGTCTTTTGGCGTTGCCAGTTTGGCAGTTGCCTGTTGGGCAGCTTGGAATTCTTCGGTTGCCATGATGTCGGCAGCTTCTTGTACGGTCAATGTGTTGGCCATGTATTGCCAACGTGCTGCCAAATCGGCGTTTGCCGGTGCGTGGAAACCGTCTCGCAATTCATCTACCAAATCGGGACGGTTGCATACCAGTACAATATCGCAGCCTGCTTCAAAAGAAAGGCGGGCGCGTTCTTTAATACCGCCGACACCGCATGCGCCTTCCATGGTCAGGTCGTCTGAAAAGATAACGCCGTTAAATCCGATTTCTTGGCGCAGGATTTGTTTCAGCCATTTTTCGGAGAAACCGGCAGGTTGGTTGTCGGTTTGCGGGTACACGACGTGGGCAGGCATCACTGCCGCCATGCCAGCTTGGCTCAATGCGCGGAAGGGGATAAGGTCGGCAGCTTCTAGCGCTTCGCGGCTGCGTTCGTCACAAGGCAGGACGTGATGGCTGTCGCCTTCGACAAAGCCGTGGCCGGGGAAGTGTTTGCCGCAAGATTTCATGCCGCCTTTGTTCAGTCCTTTTTGCAGGGCAAGGGCAAGCTGGGTAACAATGTTGGCGTCGCGGTGGAAACTGCGGTTGCCGATGACGGCGCATTGCCCCCAGTCCAAATCCAAAACAGGCGTGAAGGATAGGTCGATACCGCAGGCGGAGAGTTCGGTTGCTAAAACCCAGCCGACTTGTTCTGCTTGGGCGCAGGCGGCTTCTCTGCCTTCGTTGTCCCAAATTTCGCCCAATACGTTCATGGCCGGTAGGCGGGTGAAACCGTCAATAAAACGTTGAACCCGTCCGCCTTCGTGGTCGACAGCGATGATGAGTTCAGGCGTGCGGACGGCTTTGATTTCTTGAACCAAAGCTTTGAGTTGGCAAACGTTTTCAAAGTTGCGGCGGAACAAAATAACGCCACCGACGGCAGGGTCGAGCAGGCGTTGTTTTTCTTCTTCGGTCAGATGATAGGCGGCAACATCGGCCATGACTGGGCCGCGTGGAAGATGAGGCGTATTCATTGGTTTGTCCTGAATAATGTATCTATTGGATAATCGTTATGTTCAGACGGCCTGAGAGTGTATGAATATCTCAGGCCGTCTGAATATTGGTTTTGAATTAGGCAGTTGCTTTTTTCTTGTCTTTTAAGATCAGAATCAACACAACCATCACGATGCCGGTTACCACAAAACCTAAAGGCGCAGAGCCGGTCATGCCCAGTGCAAGGTAGCCTGTGGCGGCAGACGCGGCTACGGTCAGCGCGTAAGGGAATTGCGAGGTAACGTGATCGATGTGGTTACAGTGTGCGCCGGTAGAAGAGAGGATGGTGGTGTCGGAAATCGGCGAGCAGTGGTCGCCAAATACGGCACCGGCCATTACGGCAGACATGCAAGGGATAATCAGCGAAGGTTCGACTTTGACGGCCATGGCGGCGGCAATCGGCAACATGATGCCGAATGTGCCCCAGCTTGTGCCGGTAGCGAAGGCCATCACGCCTGCGAGCATAAACAAAATCACGGGCAGGAAGCCTGCGTGGATATTGCCTGCCACCAAAGTGGAGAGGTATTCGCCAGTGTGCATCTCGCTGACAACGGTACTGATAATCCATGCCAAAATCAAGATGGTAATGGCACCGCGCATAGAGATGATGCCTTGCCAAATGGCTTTAGGGTAATCGCTGGTTTTGATGGTGCCGATGGTGCAGAGGATGACGGCCAATACGCCGCAAGTACCGCCGAACACGAGGGAAGTGTTCACATCAGTATTTTCAAATGCGCTGAGCAAAGAGAAGGTCTCAGAAGCTTGCGCACCAGTGTAAATCATGGCGGAAACCGTGGCGACGATCAGTACCAAAACCGGCACAATCAGCGCGAATACACGGCCGTTGGGATGGCCTGTTTCAATGGTTTCATCATGAGTTTCATTCAAAGCGGCACGTTCCAAACGAGCCATAGAGCCGATGTCGAATGAGAACCAGGCAACGATAAACACCATAATCAATGCGAAGACGGCGTAGTAATTCATCAGGCTCATGGCCACGAATGCGCCCATTGGTGTGTAGTCTGTGATGTTGTAAGTCACCAAAAGGCCGGCTAAAGTAGCGATAATCGATGCGCCCCAGCTGGATACTGGCATCAAAACGCACATCGGCGCGGCAGTGGAGTCAAGGATATAAGCCAGTTTGGCGCGGGAAACTTTGAATTTGTCGGTTACAGGGCGGGCAATCGCACCGACGGCAAGACTGTGGAAATAGTCGTCAATAAAGGTAACGAATACCAAACAGGCGGTCAGCAGTTTCGCACCGCGACGGCCTTTGATGTGCTGTTTTGCCCAATCAGCAAATGCTTGGTTGCTGCCGGAATGCGTCAGCAGGGAAGTGAAAATCCCCAAAAGCACCAAAAAGAGCAGGATTTTGGGTTTGCCCAAAGACCAATCGCCGTCCGCCCAAGTCAGACTGACAGCCATGTCTTTTAAGTGAACCAAGGCATTGAGTGGATGACCGCCTACCAGCAGGAATGAGCCGACGATAATGCCGATACCCAGGGACAGCAATACACGGCGCGTGGCAATGGCCAAGGCGAGCGCAATGGCTGCCGGGACGATAGATAAAATAGAATTCGAATAATTAATAAGTTGCATAATTATATTGTATATAAGCGGTGAAATATTTTCAGACGGCCTAAATTGGAAGATGGATAACAAAATACCCACTGCCTCTGACAGATGGGTATTTTATCATCTAACACATCATCATGCCGTCTGAAAATCGGGCTATTGCAGATTTAGCGCGAGGAACAAAGTATTGCCGTCGCGTTGTACCAAAAGCGGTACGTTTTTGCCTGCGCTTTCCAATGCGCTACGGAAAGTGGATTCGTCATTGACGCTGATTTGGCTGACGGCAATGATTTCGTCGCCGCGCTTGAGGCCGGCACGTTCGGCTGCACCGCTAACGCGCAGAACGATTAAGCGTTGTTTACCGTCTGCGTTTTCAACCTGCAGGGTAACGCCTGCATTTTCAACGGTGAATCCGTCATGGCTGCCTTCGTGTTGCGGGTGTTCGGCTTCTTTTGCAGAAGTTTCCGTTTGCTCGGCTGCGCTGCCAAGTTTAACTTTGACATCGGTTTGTTTGCCGCCGCGCCAAATGCTCAAAGTCACTTCTTTACCCGGCATAATCGAACCGACCATGACAGGCAAATCGCTGGAAGCGCGGACTTCTTCGCCGTTGACTTTGCGTACGATGTCGCCAACTTGCAAACCGGCTTGTTGTGCCGCGCTGTTCGGCATGATTTTGGCAATCAGGGCGCCGCTTGCTTTGTCCAAACTGAAAGATTTGGCCAAATCGTAAGAAACTTCTTGAATAACCACGCCTAATTGACCGCGTTGGACTTTGCCGTTGGCTTTTAATTGTTCGGCCACATTCATGGCAACATCAATCGGAATGGCAAATGAAATGCCCATGAAACCGCCGCTGCGGCTGTAAATTTGCGAATTGATGCCGACTACTTGGCCGCGGAGGTTGAATAATGGGCCGCCTGAGTTACCGGGGTTGATGGCAACGTCGGTTTGGATGAACGGCGTGTAGTTTTCATTCGGCAGGCTGCGGCCTTTTGCGGAGACGATGCCGGAGGTTACGCTGTTGTCAAAGCCGAAAGGCGCGCCGATGGCGGCTACCCATTCGCCCGGTTTCAAATCTTTCGGATTGCCGATTTTGACAACCGGCAAGTCTTCTTGCGGCTCAATTTTTAAGAGGGCAACGTCGGATTGGGCATCTGAGCCGACCAGTTTGGCCGTGTATTCGCGTTTGTCGTTGAGCAGGACTTTGATATTGCCCATGCCGGCAACCACGTGGGTATTGGTCAGGATGTAGCCGTCTTTGCTGATGATGAAGCCGGAACCGAAATTCAAAGCGTCGCCTTCGGTATCTTCTTGCGGCATGTCGGGCATATTGGGAACGAGGCGTTTGAAGAACTCGTAAAACGGATCGTTGTCGGGGAATTGACTCAGGTCCATGCTGTGGTCGTCATCCGGTGTCGCAGTGCGTTTCGCCGGTGTTGCTTGAATATTGACGACTGCCTGTCCTTCGTTTTGCACCAGTTGGGCGAAGTCGGGCAACAACATACCGACTTTTCCGTCATCGGTATTGGTTTCTATGCGTTGGACGAGTTCTTTGTTTTCGTCTTTGCCGAAAAAGGTACTGACTTTGTCGCAACCTGAAAGAAGGGAAGCTGAGAGGACAGCGAGGGCCAGATATGTGTTTGTTTTAATATTCACGAAAGTTCCTTTTGCCGGTGCCTATCGTATTGTCGGCATGCGTTTGAGCCGGCAGGCAGTTTTATTGTTTGAATGCTGTTTAAATGTATAAGGTAGGATTTTTACACTTTAACGGTTTTTTTTCAAGCATTTCATTTTAAATGAAAAAATGATAATTGGGATTTTATTGTTTTAAGGCCGTCTGAAAACTTTGGGATATGAACTGTCGGTCGGTTCGCTTCTTTCAGACGGCCTTTACATTGTGGTCAGTCGTGTTGATCCAAATGGTAGATCTGCGCCACGGCATCGATTAATTCGCTGTTGTCCGAGCCGGCTTTATTGAGCGTGCGTGTCGGAGAGTGGAGCAGTTTGTTGGTCAACTGGATGGAGAGGCGTTCGAGGACATCCTCGGCAGATACGCCTTTTGCCAGTTGCTTCATGGCATTTTCCAATACTTGGCGGCGCGCACGTTCGCCTTCGTCGCGCAAGGCGCGGATAAGCGGAACGCTTTGACGGTTTTTCTGCAGGCGGATAAATTCGCTGACTTTTTCTTCCACCATGCTTTCAGCCGCCGCCGCTGCTTTTTTGCGCGCATCTTTACCGCTTTGGACAATGTCCATCATGTCGTCTACGGTATAGAGATATGCGTCTTCCAATTCGCCGACTTCGGCTTCGATATCGCGCGGAACGGCCAAATCCAGCAGGAAAACGGGCATATTGTGGCGTTTTTTCAATGCGCGTTCAACCATGCCTTTGCCGACGAGGGGAAGTTGGCTGGCGGTGGAAGAAACAACCACGTCGTAATCGTGAAGAATATCGGGCAATTCATTCAACAGGCAGGCTTCGGCGTTGACACCGAGTTTGTCGCACAATTCCTGCGCGCGCTGGTGTGTACGGTTGGCAACGGTAATGAGCTTGGGATTTTTGGCGGCAAAATAAGTGGCCACCAGTTCAATCATTTCGCCTGCGCCGATAAAGAGGACGTTCAGATCGGAAATAGAAGGGAAAATTTGCTCTGCCATTTTGACCGATGCCGAAGCCATGGAGACGGAGTTTTCGCCGACAGCAGTGTCGGTACGCACTTCTTTGGCAACGGCAAAGGTTTTTTGAAACAGGGCGTTTAAGTGGGTGTTGATGCTTTCCTGTTCTTGAGCAACGCGGACGGCATCTTTGATTTGACCGAGAATTTGCGGTTCGCCCAAGACCATGGAGTCCAAACCGCAGGCGACACGGAAGGCATGGCGGACGGTTTCATTGTTATCCAAGGTATAGAGGTAAGGGCGGATTTCTTCGGCAGGCAGGTCGTGATATTGCGCCAACCAGTCGATGATTTTTTCGGTTTCACCGACGCAGTAAAGCTCGGTGCGGTTGCAGGTAGAAAGAATGACTGCTTCTTCCGCCGCCTCACTGCGCGCGAGGTTGGACACGGCATCCGGCAGATTTGCAGCTGCAAATGCCAGTTTTTCGCGTATGCTCAAGGGCGCGGTTTGGTGATTGAGTCCGACGACGGTAAGTTGCATGGTTATGGTATGACTGGGTAGTGTGTGTGGTGGGTATTATAGCTTAAGTGGGCTTTAAAATGAATGTGTTGGGGATGAAGATACAATGAGGTTTACCATCGAAAAGGCCGTCTGAAAAGATTCAGACGGCCTTTTTATCATGAAAGGCTTAAACCGCTTCTGCTTCTTCTGCCAAGAAACCGCGCAATTTTTGCATGGCTTTGGCTTCGATTTGGCGGATGCGTTCGGCAGATACGCCGTATTCGGCAGCCAATTCGTGCAGGGTTAAACCGCCATCGTCTTGCAACCAGCGGCTTTCAACGATACGGCGGCTGCGGTCGTCCAGTTGTGCCAAGGCGTTTTGCAGACCTTCGGTTTGCAGGGCGTAGTGAGCTTGTTTGGACAACTGACGGCTAGGCTCTGCATCGTGATCGGCCAACCAGTCGATAGGGGCGAAATTGTCCTCGTCATCGTTGTTTTCCGCCATGATGCCGATGTCGTGACCGGTCATGCGTTGTTCCATTTCCAAGACTTCGGACAATTTGACGCCCAAATCGTCGGCGATTTCTTGCGCTTCTTTTGGAGACAAGGCATTTAGGTTTTTACGCATGCTGCGCAGGTTGAAGAACAGTTTGCGTTGCGGTTTGGTGGTGGCAACGCGAACCAAACGCCAGTTGCGCAAAATGAATTCGTGGATTTCGGCTTTAATCCAATGCACGGCAAACGAAAACAGACGCGCGCCGCGACTTGGTTCGTAGCGTTTGACGGCTTTCATCAGGCCGATATTGCCTTCTTGAATCAGGTCGGCTTGGTTGAGGCCGTAGCCGTCGTAGCCGCGTGCAATGGATACGACGACGCGAAGATGGGACAGAATAAGCTGTTTGGCAGCGTTGAGATCGCCTTTTTGTTGACGTTCGGCCAGTTGTGTTTCTTCTTCAGCGGTAAGCATGGGAATGCTGTTGACAGTATGAATGTATTGCTCGAGGCTACCGTTGCCGCTGTGGATAACGGGTAATGCAAAAGCTTTATTCATGAAGGGTGCTTTCCTTGATTGGGCCGTCTGAAGACGGCTTTTTGTTTATTGTGTGACAAGCAGTATAACACTGCCTGTGGTTTGTTTTGTTATGGGTTGGATTTTTTCTGTAAATTAACGATAGATTCAATAGTTTTTACTGCTTGAATCGCAAGGGTTGATTGTCTTAGAAAATTTGAGTGATTTGCTAGGTTTTGGCTAAGTATATTACAAACATTTCTGTATGTAAATAGTTTTGGTTATAAAAAAGACCTTGTATAACAAGGTCTTAAAAATTTTTTATTCTGGTTTTTTCCGGCCAATCAGGATAAGGAATACGCCGATAACGGCCAAAATGCTGATAAGCCATGTTGAGCCGCCTGCTTTCATATAAGGCGTTTCGCCGATATAGCCTTTGACGTGGCCTTCGAGGACGGTTTCTGTATCCGGTTGGGCTTCGGCAACCATCGTACCTTTAGGGGAAATAATGGCGGTCGCGCCGGTATTGGTGGCGCGAACCATGTAGCGGCCTAGTTCCATTGCACGCGCTTGGGACTGTTGAAGCTGCTGATACATGGCATTGGATTTGCCGTACCACGCCATATTGCTGATGTTGGCGAGTAGGGTGGAGCGTTTCGCCGTTGCGATGAGTTCGTCGCCGAAACCGTCTTCATAGCAGATATTGAAGGCAACTTTTTGATCTTTCATCACCAAAGGTGCTTGGTTGTCGCCGCCTTTTTGAAAGTCGGCCAAAGGCATATCCATCATTTTATAGAGACGCTCGGTAATGGCGGGCAAGGGCTTGTATTCGCCAAATGGAACGAGGTGGTTCTTGGCGTAGTAGGGGATGACATCGGAAGTGCTGTTGTGATAGTCGCTCAAATTGATGACAGCATTTTCGTAGCCGTTGCCGTCGGGCGTATATTGGCTGATGCCGATGGCCAACGCGCTGCCGTTGCTTTGTGCCTGTTCGGCGAATTGTTCCAAGATGCCTTCGGGCAGGTCTTGGCGCATCAGCGGCAGGGCGGTTTCAGGCAGGATGACGATGTCGGCACTGGTCTTGCTGATTTGTTCGTAGTATTTCTGAATGGTCGGAATGATTTGCTCTTCCTTCCATTTCAAATTTTGCTTGATGTTGCCTTGAATCAGGGCAACCGTGCTGGTGCTGCCGTCGGGGCGGGTGTATTCGGTTTGTTGGGAAATGTAGCCGACGGAGCAGAGCGCAACGATAAGGAATAAGGGCAACAGGCGGTGTTTCAGACGGCCGTGGTTGTCAATCAGCAACACCAGCCATGCGCTGAGGAAAGCAGTTGCCAGCGTAACCATATGAATGCCGCCCAAAGGCGCGAAGCCTGCCAACGGGCTGTCTTTGATGATTTGGGAATAGCCGATTGCGCCCCAGCCGAATCCGGTCAGGAAACGTTCGCGGGCAAATTCTGCCAGCGTCCACAAAATCGGCAGCAGGAGGCCGGTTTTGGCCCAGCGCGACAGGTTGCATTTTCTCCACACCCAAAAACAGATGGCCGGATAAAGCGCGAGAAACGCCGGCAGCAGGAAGGTGAGGGGGATGGCGTATGAATCCGGCAAACCCGAAACATCATGCAAGGCAGTGTGTATCCAATAAAACTGCGCCGTATAACCGATTAATCCGAACAGATAGGCAGTCATGACGGCAAAGCGCGGACGCAATTCAATCAGGCGTATCAGCGCGCCAAACAACAGCGGCATCAGCCAGAAATGATAATACGGGGCGAAAGTGAACGGCGTCGCGGCGGCAATTAAGATGACCAGCGGCCAGTACAGCAGCTGGTGTTGCCAGTATTGTTCGAGTTTACGGAAAATATTCATGCTTTAAATGGTATTGAGGCCGTCTGAAAAGTTTTCAGACGGCAGGGAAACAAAATCAGTCTTTTTGAAACAATTTCATTGCAGGCAGGACGATTGCGCAAGCCAAGGCACCGGCGGCTACTCCGACCACCAGATTGGCGATATGTTCCATCATGCCGCTGTCCCAATGCTGCGCGTGGAGGAAATCGTGCAAAAAGCCAAGGTTGTGGGCGATCAGTCCGCCGCCAACCAAGAACATCGCCAGCGTGCCGACAATGCTCAAGCCGCGCATAAACCAAGGCATAAATGAAATCAAACCGCGTCCGATACCTTGCACAGCAACGCTTTTTTGGCGCATCAACATCATACCGAGGTCGTCAAGTTTGACGATAATGCCGACCAAACCATAGACCAATACCGTCATGCCAACACCGATGGCAGCCATTACCAAAGAACGCGTCATCAGGTCATATTTTTCAACAACGCCCAGCGCGATAATGATGATTTCGGCGGAGAGAATGAAATCTGTGCGGACCGCGCCTTTAACTTTTGTTTTTTCGTCTGTGACTTCAGGCTCGGCATCGTGTCCGTCTTCGTGTTCATTGCGGTGCAGGAATTTGTGCAACAGTTTTTCCACGCCTTCAAAACACAAATACACACCGCCGATCATCAGCAAGGGCGTAATCAGTGCAGGCAGGAAAGCGGAAAGCAACAGCGCAAGCGGCACCAGAATCAGCTTGTTGACCAGAGAACCTTTTGCCACCGCCCAAATAATCGGCAATTCGCGCTCGGCAGATACGCCGGTTACTTGATTGGCGTTGAGCGCCAAATCGTCACCGACCACGCCGGCGGTTTTTTTGGCGGCGACTTTGGTCATCATCGCTACGTCGTCCAAAACGGCGGTAATGTCGTCCAAAAGCGTAAAGAGAGAGGCGAAGGCCATAATGTTGTCCGGATAAAATCAAATAAACGCGCGATTATATATGAAAATTCAGTTGCTTGAATGTTTTTCAGACAGCCGTTGACGGAAATTAACCAAAGGCCGTCTGAAAATGCTATTTCGGCGTATAACGTCCCGCCATGGCTTTATACACCATATTTTCGTATTTTAAGGCTTCATAGCGTTGGTTCAGCAGGTTTTGAGCCGAGCTGTATTCCGAATTCAAAGCCTCCAGCCAGTCTTTCAGTTCGTTTTTACCATGCTGGTAGCGCACTTGATAGTAATGGCTGTTTTTCTTGTCCAACTGATAACGCTGTTCCTGATTGGCAAGGCTGGCCTGCGCGTTTTTGTAGGCAAGGTAGTTGGTGTTGACCTCGTTGAGCGCGGTGGTCAGGGCTTTTTCAAAATTCAGCTTGGCACTGTCCATCTCCGCTTGTACGGTTTTGTCTTTCCATTTCATGGTTTGCCAGTTAAGGAAAGGCAGACTGATGGTGGCCGAGCCGCCCAACATGGGGATATTGAACGTACTTTTCGCTTTATCGGAAGACGTACTCAGACTTGCACCCAAAGTAATCGACGGATACCAACTGCGTTTTTGCGCGTTGACCGATTGTTGCGACGCTTGCAGGCGGTATTCGGCGGCGCGCAGGTCGGGGCGGTTGGCCAAAACGGTAATCGGTACGTCCAAGTTCACGCCTTTGACAGGTAGCAGGCGGAATTGTGCCGGATCGGCAGCCATGTTTTCAGACGGCCTTAAATTCAACAAATTACGCAAAACCTGTTTTTGCGTATCCAAATTGTTTTGCAAAGACAACAGGCTGTTTTCCGCACTCAGCAATGACTGTTTGGCTTGGGTCGGCTGGCTTGAGTCGGCCCTGCCGTAGCGGAACTTGGCATTCGCGATGCGGTTGATTTCCTGATATTGCTTCAGCGATTTTTTTGCTAACTCGATGGCTTCGTTCAGGTAGGCGATATTGAAATACGCATCAGCGACATTATTAATCAAAGTCAGGCGCGTGTTGGCCATGTCTTCATGCGTAGCTTGGTATTCCCATACCTGCGCATCGGCAGTAGCACTGAGTTTGCGCCACAAATCCAATTCGTAGCTCAAACCAAGCTGGCTGCTGAAGGTATTGCCGTGGCTGCCGGTTTTCAGGTTTTTAGAAGCATTTGCGCCCAACGAACCGCTGAACGAAGGCACCAAATCCGCACCCAAAATATTGGCTTGGTACAAAGCCTTGTTGACGCTGATGGCCGCCTGTTTCAAATCGACATTATTCGCCAGCGCCTGCTCCATCAGCGCATTAAGCTGCGGGCTTTGGTAGATTTCCCACCAGTTGCCGTTTACATCGTAGCGTTTGGCAGTTTCGGCCGCGCTCATGACTTGGCCGGTTGCTTCCAGCGTCAGATTCGGATTGGCTTTAGGCGCGGCGCACGCACTTAGGGCAAGGGCAACAGCCAAGGATAAGGCTGCTTGGGAAAAAGGTTTCGTCTTCATAAAAATCTTTCGGGGAACAGAGTTTCGGACGGCATAGATGGTTTTGAATGCTAACCAAATAATGTTGGCTACTTTTGTTTATCTGCTAAGAACGCCTTTCGCTGTTCCGTAAAATGCCACCACAGCTTCGGTTCGTTCCCTTGCATAAAATCAACCAGCGATAGGAAAATATCGATCATGCAGGGATCATGTCGGGTTGCGGTCAGGCTGCACAGGCGGTCGTACATTTCATAAGCGTCCTGTCCTGCCAAATCCTGCGGCTGCGTGATACCGAGCAAAGCCAAATCCTCCGCCACAGCTTTGCCGACATTGGGCAGGTCGCTCAGCTTATTTAATTTATCTCTTTGTACTTTATTGGGATGCATGTTTGAATTTGAGTTTATGCAGTGAGGGTTGAAATTATTTCTTGGTAGACTTCTTCTAAAAGTCGTTCCTCTTCTTCAGTGTCAGCGTCAATTTCAGTAACTAGATACCAACAATTATTCGAGATATTGGCATATTTTTCAAAGGCTTTATTTTGTCGTAATCGACTCATCACACGACGACAGGTATATAGAAAGCCGTTACCAAATGCTTCAAATTCTGCATCCAGATTTTTATTTCCCAACTCCTGCATAATGTCGGCAATGGCATAACGGTGTTTTTCTTCGAAAGGTTTAAATGTTTGATAAACAGCTTCATTCCATTCATCACTCCAATCGGGTGGTTGTATATCATTTTCACGTAAAAATGAGCCATCTTCTCCATTTTCAGCACGATTAAAAGACAAGCCGCAAGTGCCGTAATAAGAATGAACGTTTAAGGCAATACCGTTAATCACAGTGCCTTCATATTGTTGCCAGTTTTGCATTGTTTATCCTTATCGTGCTTTAGTGATGTATACATACCATTATTCTTAAGGTTATCTGAATATTGTTTGTTGCATCTAACTGAATCAATCCTGAGCCAGCGCATCAATCGGGTTGAGCTTGGAAGCTTTGTTGGCAGGCATAAAGCCGAACGCAACGCCGATGGCGGTGGAGCAGACAACTGCGCCGATGACGGAAGTCATGGAAATGCTCATCGGGAAGTCGGTGACAAAGTAGTTGAACACCAGGCTGATGCTTGCGGACAGCAATACGCCTGACAGGCCGCCGATGATACAGATTAAGACGGCCTCAATTAGAAACTGTTGCAAAATATTGTTGCGGCGTGCGCCGATTGCCATGCGGACGCCGATTTCTTTGGTGCGCTCGGTAACGGAGACCAACATAATGTTCATCACGCCGATACCGCCGACCACCAAAGAGATGACCGCGATGGAAGAAATCAGCAGCGTCATGGTGCCGGTTGTGCTTTCAACCATTTCTTTGATGCTGTCGCTGTTGTTCATAAAGAAGTCTTCTGTACCATGGCGTGCTTTCAGCAGCTCGGTCAGGCTTTTTTCGGCAACTTGCGTGTTGGCATCGTCTTTGATTTTGACAACGATGGAATTGGTATGGCTCTCGCCGGTAATTTGGTGCATGACCGTTGTATAAGGCGACCAAAGCATCAGCGAGTCGGAATTACCGAACGAGTTGTCATCCTTTTTCATAATGCCGATGACGGTTAGCGGGCGTTTTTTGAAGAGGATGGTTTTGCCTAAAGGATTGACGCCTTCGCCGAAGAGTTTGGTTTTGGTGTTTTGGTCGATAACGACGACTTGTGCATCGGTTTTTACATCGTCATCATCAAACAGACGGCCTTCTTCCAATTTCAAACCGCGCACGTCGAAATATTGTTCGCCTACGCCGTAAAGCGAGGCAGTCAGGTCGGTGTTGCGGTAGGTCAAGGTGCCGTTGGAGTTGGTTTGAGGGGTGGCAGAGGCGACGTAGCTTTGTTGGCTGATGGCTTTTGCGTCATTAATCGTCAGCGTTTTGATTCGTCCGCTGCGGCGGTCGCCAAAACCACGGCCGGGGAAGATACTGATGGTGTTTGTACCCATTGAGTTGATGTCTTCCAAGATTTTTTGCTGCGAGCCATTGCCCAATGCCACTACCGATACCACCGAAGCGATACCGATGATAATCCCCAGCATGGTCAGCAGCGAACGCATTTTGTGCGCCATAATCGCCTGCACCGACATTTTGAATGCTTCCATAAATTGATCGTAATAAAACGACCAGGAAGCTTTTTCTTTAATCCGTTCTACTTTGCTTGGCGGGATATCGGGATTTTTAGACGTATCCGAAATAATCTGACCGTCGCGGATTTCGATGACGCGGTTTGCGTTTGCCGCAATACCCGGATCGTGGGTGACCATAATCACGGTATGCCCGTCTTCGTGCAGCTTGTGGATGATTTCCATCACGTTTTTACCGCTGGCGGTATCCAATGCACCGGTCGGCTCGTCGGCAAAGATGATTTCGCCGCCGTTCATCAATGCGCGGGCAATCGAAACGCGTTGTTGCTGACCGCCGGAAAGTTCGCTGGGTTTGTTGCCTTCTTTATTTTGCAAACCCAAATCGCCCAACAGTTTTTCCGCACGTTCCGCGCGCTCTTTGCTGTCCATGCCCATATACACGGCAGGCAGGGCAACGTTGTCTCGGGCAGTCAGCGAGCTTAACAGGTTGTAACGCTGGAAAATAAAGCCGAAACGCTCACGGCGCAAAGCCGCAAGCTCATCCGGCTGCATTTGCGATGTTTCGATGCCGTCGATTTGATAAGAGCCGGAAGTAGCGGTATCCAGACAGCCCAAAATATTCATCAGCGTCGATTTGCCCGAGCCGGATTGGCCGATAATCGCCACAAAGTCGCCTTTCTCAATAGAAAGGCTGACATCTTTCAATACATGCACACGGTTTTCACCGTTACCGAAAAAACGGTTGATATTCTTACATTCGATTAAACTCATAATCTTTCCGGGCGAAAAATAGAAACACAGGAACTAAGGCCGTCTGAAACACAGCCAAATCTTTCAGACGGCCTTAATCAATCAGCGAGGAGGGCCGCCACCCATCATCGCGCGTTCGCTGCTCTTATTCTTTTCATCTGCGCTCATTTCAGAAATGATCACTTTTTCGCCTTCTTTCAAGCCGCTTTTGATTTCGGTATTCATGCTGTCTTTCAAGCCGACAGTCACTTCACGCTCAACAGCTTTATTGTCTGTACCCAAAACGCTGACAAATGATTTGCCGTTATGCTTTTTCACGGTCAGTGTCGGTACCAGTAAGACATTCTTCACGCCGTTGATTTCGATCGTGTTTTGAGTGGTCATACCGATAGAAAGTTTGCCTTCGGGATTTGGCACCAGTGCACGGGCATAGTAGTAAATCGCATTGGAAGTCGTGTCCGTGCTGCTGGTGTAGTTGCCCAAAGACATGGTGGTCAGGCCGGGGTCGACGCTGTCTAATTTTGCTTTAATCGGGGTGTCCGGTTCGGACAGAATGGTGAACGAAATATCCTGACCGGCTTTGACTTTCGTGATGTCGCCCTCGGCAATCTGCATTTTGTTTAACATGGTTTCCAAGTTGGCCAGTTGAATAATGGTCGGCGTAGATTGCGCCGCATTGACGGATTGGCCTTCTTCAACAGGAATGGCGACTACAGTGCCGTCCATGGTGGCGGTAATCCGCGTGTGGCCTAGTTCGGATTCGGCTGTATTGATGGAGATTTTTGATTGTTTGATGGCGGCCTTCAGTTCGGCGACATTGGCTTTGGCTGCGGCTAAAGAGTCTTGTGCAGATTCCAAGTCTTCTTTGGAAGTTGCCTGCTCTTTCCATAATGCAAGTTCGCGTTTATATTTTTTCTCCGCACTGGAAAGCGCGATTTCGGCAGAAACCAATTTTGCCTGATAGGTTTCCAGTTTGGATTTTTCGGTATTTAAGGTATTGATCTGATTGGTTGAGTCGATTTCTGCAATCAGATCGCCTTTTTTCACTTGTTGGCCCAGTTTCACATACAGTTTTTTAATCTGACCTGAAGCTTCCGCACCCACGGATACCAAATTGGAAGGCGAGATTTCGCCGGTTGCCGACACGGTTTGACGGATATCGCCGCGTTTGACTACTTCTGTAATAAAAGAAGACTGAGGCTCAGGCTTCATCAAAGACCAGCCACCGAAAGCCGCTGCTACTACAACAGCCGTACCGGCCGCCCACTTGAAAACTTTAGACATATAAAAGGAACCAATTCAATAAAATAACGTCGCAGACAAGCAACAAATGTATTGATAGAAACAAAAAAACAACTGGATTTTACTGTAAAGACCAAGGCTGACCAAGAGATGGTCGGCTCAAATTGAAGTTTAACTTATTGAAATAAAAAATAAAGGGTAGTAAACATTTTTCAGAACTTGCACCTCATTTACATAAATTCCCAAACTCCCTCCGAATCTGAACATTTAAGCCGCAAGAAAACTACTATAATATTCACGTCTTATTCTAATTATTTACGACATAAATACAATGAAACACCAACAAGGCTTCACGCTTATCGAGCTGCTGATAGTCGTTGTGATTGCAGCCATTCTTGCTACCATCGCGTATCCGTCTTATCAAAACTACATCCGCCAAACGCGCCTTGCCGCCGTCCGCACGCAGATGCTTCATAACGCTCAACAGCTGGAACGCTACTACACTCAAAAAAGTACATTTGTAGGGTTTCCTGCTGGAAATTTACAGCAGAATCAATATTTCGATATTAGTTTTTCCGAGGGTACGGCTTCTATGCCTAATCCTTCCGATTCAGGTTATATTTTGAAGGCTGAACCCAATAAAGAAACCAACGCTAATGAAACCTGTACCGTTTATTACAACGACAGCGGTATCATCTGGGCAAACAGCGACAAGCAAAACTGTCCCGGTTATGAAATGCCAAAATCAGAATAAATCGAGATATAAAAGGCCGTCTGAATTTCAGACGGCCTTTTTAATGGTTTGGCTGTATAAGTACATTAGCTTAAACAGGGCAAAGATCAGTAATCCCGACCCGATGCGAAGTCAATCTTAGCCTTTGCGGCGCGGTTCGTCAGGTCGGATGCGGGAAGCCAGTTGGTCGAGGATGCCGTTGACGAATTTATGGCCATCGGTGCCGCCGAAAGTTTTGGTAACTTCGATGGCTTCGTTGATGATGACAGGATAGGGGGTTTCAGGCATGGTGCTCAATTCATGGCAGGCAACCAGCAAAACGGCGCGTTCGATAGGGCTGAGGTCTTTCTCGTCGCGGTCGAGCAGGGGGCTGATTTTTTCCATGTATTCTTCGGCATGGGTTTGTGCGCCGAAAAACAGTTTGTTGAACAGCTCTTCATCCATATTGGACGATTGGGACAGTTCGTGGATGTTTTTGGCAATTTCGGGAGCGGCTGTTTTGTTGATGCCTGCTTGATAAATAGCTTGTACGGCAAGCTCGCGTGCGCGGCGGCGTGGGCTTTTCATGGGTATTCCTTGTGAAGAGAGTGCCGAGGGTTGTCGGCTGAATATTGAATGATTCAGACGGCCTCAATGTCATGATTGAGAGGCCGTCTGAAAATATGCGGTATTCAATACGGAGAGAAACTTATTCTTCGTCGTCTTCGTATTGTTCTGACAAAAGATGGTTGACCAAGTTGGCACATTCTACGGCAACTTTGGCAGCATCGGAGGCTTTTTCTTCGATACGCGCAATGGCTTGTTCGTCGTTTTCAGTCGTCAGAATGGCGTTGGCGATAGGGATGTTGTAGTCAAGGGCAACGCGGCTGACACCTGCGCCGGACTCATTGGATACCAATTCAAAGTGGTAGGTTTCGCCACGAATGACAACGCCGATGGCAATCAGGGCATCGAATTGTTCGGATGAAGCAAGGTTCATCAGCGCGATAGGCACTTCAAGTGCGCCGGGAACGGTGGCAAGCGTGATGTTGTCTTCGGATACGCCCAATTCTTTTAAGGTGCGGCAGCAAACTTTGACCATTTCGCTGCCGATTTCGTTGGTAAAACGGGCTTGAACGATGCCGATGCGCAAGTTGGTGCCATCGAGGCGTGGTTCGATAATGTTCATGATGATTCCTTCAATATATGTGAAATAGGGATTCGGCTCGGTTTCAGACGGCCTTGTTATAGGGAATGCCGTCTGAAACGAAATGGGGATGGGCTATTCTTGCGGCTGCCAATCGGCAACGGCTTGGAACTCGCCGTCTTCGTTCAATTCCCACGCGCTGCCTTCTGCCTGAGTCAGCAGGGGCGCAATGTCGGGATTGTCTGCGGTAATGGCGGAGAGACTGACAATGCTGAAGTTGTCGGGATTGTCGGTGTATTCGTCGGTTTCGTCGCCGCTGAAAATACGCCAGCCGCTGTCATTTTCAAATACGGGGGCTTCGCGGTAGAGGAAGCCGACGGGCTCGCCTTGTTCGGCGACGGTGTTGGTGACGATGCAGCGGTCGAGCGCTGCGGCCAATGCTTGGGCAAATTTGTTCATGGAGTTGACAAAGAGATGATTTGGCATGATTTTACACGATTCGCCGCTTTTCCGCACGGATGTGTGCAGGGGCGGTTTGATGGTACAATGTCGGCAAGTGCCGTCAGGTTTGAACATGACGGCTTTTGATTGTTTATCGGCTTGAGGGACGCAAGAAACAATGAGCCAAAATAAAAAAGTTGCCGGTGTTGTAGCCTTTTTATTTTGTTTCACTGCGGATGAGGCGTGCTTTCCGGCTGTTTTTTTGAAAGTATGGAATGAAACCTGATTTGCTCAAACAGCAGGCGCATCGAGCGATTCAAAAGCGTCTGGGCTATGAGTTCCGCAATATGGAGCTGCTTCAGCAGGCTTTGACCCACCGCAGCTACAATGCCAAACACAATGAGCGTTTTGAATTTGTCGGCGATTCGATTTTGAACTATTCCGTGGCGCGGATGTTGTTTGACGCGTTTCCGAAATTGTCGGAAGGCGAGTTGTCGCGGATGCGTGCGGCTTTGGTAAATGAAGGCGTGTTGGCTGAAATTGCGTTGGAAATGAATGTCGGCGACGGTTTGTATCTAGGGGCCGGCGAGTTGAAGAGCGGCGGTTTCAGACGGCCTTCGATTTTGGCCGACGCGATGGAGGCGATGTTTGCGGCGGTCAGTTTTGATGCTGATTTTTCTGCGGCGGAAAAAGTGGTTCGCCATTTGTTTGCGGAACGCGTGAAACGTGCGGATTTGAATATCGGCAAGAAAGACAGTAAAACCGCTTTGCAGGAAGCCTTGCAGGCACGTCGCTTTGCCCTGCCGAAATACCGAATCGAAGAGCAGGCGGAGCAAACGGCTGATGCGATGTTTGTGATTTCCTGTGATTTGGGCGAACTCGGTTTCATCTGTAACGCACGCGGCAGCAGTCGGAAAGTAGCCGAGCAAAAAGCGGCATGTGAAGCCTTGGAGTGGTTGGAACAGAAGTTCCCTTTGAAAAAAGCTAAAAAATAATATTTCAGACGGCCTTTGAGAAAATGCAAAGGCCGTCTGAAACAATCAAGAAAGTCATATATAAATGGATATTGAAACCTTTTTGCAGAACGAGTCGCAACACCCGACGGATTATCGTTGCGGCTTTGTAGCCATTGTGGGTCGTCCGAATGTCGGCAAATCCACGCTAATAAATCATTTAATCGGTCAGAAAATTAGTATTACCAGTAAAAAAGCACAAACCACGCGCAACCGTGTAACCGGTATTTACACCGACGACACGGCGCAATTTGTGTTTGTCGATACGCCGGGTTTTCAAACCAATCACCGCAATGCTTTGAATGACCGACTTAATCAAAACGTAACCGAAGCGTTGAGCGGCGTGGACGTAGTGGTTTTTGTGGTGGAAGCCATGCGCTTTACCGATGCCGACCGCGTGGTACTGAAGCAGTTGCCTAAGCATACGCCTGTGGTATTGGTGGTCAATAAAATTGATAAAGACAAAGCCAAAGACAAATTTGCGCTTGAGGCGTTTATCAATGAAGTGCGCCAAGAGTTTGAATTTGCCGCCAGCGAGGCAGTCAGCGCGAAACATGGCCTGCGTATTGCCAATCTGTTGGAACTGCTCAAGCCTTATCTGCCGGAAAGTATCCCGATGTATCCGGAAGATATGGTCACGGACAAATCCAGCCGATTCCTGGCGATGGAAATTGTGCGTGAAAAACTGTTCCGCTATTTGGGCGAAGAGCTGCCGTATGCGATGAATGTTGAAGTGGAGCAGTTTGAGGAAGAGGAAAGCGGACTGTTCCGCATTTATATCGCTGTGTTGGTCGATAAAGACAGCCAAAAGGCGATTTTGATTGGCAAGGGTGGGGAGAAATTGAAGAAAATTTCTACTGAAGCCCGCCTTGATATGGAAAAATTGTTTGATACCAAAGTTTTTTTGAAGATTTGGGTGAAAGTAAAATCCGGTTGGGCAGATGATATTCGTTTTCTGCGCGAATTGGGTTTGTAATTTGATGTGTTTGAACAAAAGGCCGTCTGAAAAACTTTCAGACGGCCTTTTGTTTGATTAAGTCAACAATTCAGCCAGGCGTTTGACGATTTCATCCGCTGCTTGGCGTTTGGATGTTTCCGGAAATGAAGTTTCGGCAAGGTCATCAATAATGGTGATTTGATTGGTTGGCTTACCCATGGAAACGGAAACTTGGTTGGCTACCAGCATCGGTACGTTTTTGCGCAAACGTTTTGCCCGTGCAAATTTCAAAACCTGATGGCTTTCGGCAGCAAAGCCAACGCAGAATGGTGGAGAAGGCAGGGCGGCAACGGATGCGAGAATATCTGGATTTTCCGTCAGTTCGATAACCGGGGGCTGATTACCGTTTTTCTTCAGTTTCTCGTTGCTACTGTTTTTGACTTTGTAGTCTGCAACGGCTGCAACGGAAATAAAGATATCTTGTTCATGGATATGGCGGTGAACTGCCTGATACATGGCTTCTGCGCTGACAGCTTGTTCGGAATGAGCCAAGCCTGCTGGCAAGGCCGTCTGAATTTGACCGTAAATCAGCGTGACTTTCGCTCCGGCAGCACGGCACGCACGCGCTAAAGCCATGCCCATTTGTCCGCTGGAAATATTGGTAATGCCGCGGACAGGATCAATGGCTTCAAACGTTGCGCCGGCTGTAATCAGAACTTTTTTGCCGCTCAGTAGCTTGGGTGTCCATAAATCTTCTAGCAAATCTGCCAGATCGACCGCTTCGACCATTCTACCTGTACCTGTTTCACCGCAAGCCTGTTCGCCACTGTTTGGGTAAAACACGGTAATGCCGTCTGAAACCAGTTGCTCAATATTGCGCAGGTTGGCAGGGTTATTCCACATTTCGACATTCATTGCAGGTGCAACGGCCAAAGGACATTTTCTAGCTGCCACCAAGTTGGTCAGTAGATTATCAGCTAATCCGTTGGCAATTTTGGCAATCGTATTGGCAGTGGCTGGCGCAATAAGAAATGCGTCAGCTTCACGCGTCAGATTGATGTGCGCCATGCCATTATTGGAAGCACCTGAATAGGTATCCGATAAAACAGGGTTGCCAGTTAAAGCTTGGAAAGTCAGTGAGGAGACAAATTCTGTCGCAGAATCCGTCATCACTACTGATACAGAATGTCCTTGCTTTTTCAGCAGCCTGACCAGTTCACAAGATTTATACGCCGCAATACCGCCGGTAATGCCGAGGAGAATGTGTTTGCTCATAAATAACGAGTTCATTAAATGAGATATATAGGAATCAAATCAAATTATATTTGTTCGATGTTGATTCTGGCCAGTTTTGCTTTAATCGCATTACCATTCTGTAGAAACTAGTAGCGTTGTTTACAGTATTTCCAAGAGAATACTGAAACATGAACATGCACAAAAACACCCGTCTCACCCCTCACCACCGCCAAGCCATTTGGCTGGCCTACACGCAGGGGAAGGAAAGCGTCACCTCCCTGGCACGCCGCTACCAAGTCAGCCGCGTCACCATTT